>DXAT01000065.1 GCA_019116965.1 Candidatus Coprenecus pullistercoris | reverse complement strand
ATTCAGCATATTCGGCAGAATGGTGTAGGAAGCAGTCGTCTTTCCCGCTCCGTTGCAACCGGAAATGATGAATAATTTAGGCATATTTCAATCACAACTAATCACAAAGTTAATAAAAATGCTGAAAAAAGAGCATTGTGCCGGAAAAAGTTTTCAACATCCGCCCGTCGCCCCGACCGCGAAGAGGGCGAAATCCCCCAGCGCAGGGTCATCCGGGAAAGCCTTGCGGAGGAAGGCTGTTATCTCTTCAGCAGTGCGTATATCAGCACTTTTCCTCTGTGTTATGCCAAGTCGCGAGGCGGTTCTGTGTACGTGTACGTCAAGCGGAATGATCAGGTTCCGTTTGTCGGTGTGCTTCCACAGTCCCATGTCCACTTTCCCGTCATCGCGGACCATCCACCGGCGCAGCATGTGTATCTTCTTGTTGGCTGCAGACGGGTCGTCCTTCTGCCCGTATATCCTTGTCCGCATCTGTCCTGGGGAGAGGACTTCCATACTCTCGTCGCTGTCGTAGAACTCTTTTATCCTGCGGCAGATGGCTGCGAACTCGCTCCATTTGACCGTCCGGTGCAGGGATTTGTCTTCATCCCTGTATTGCCCGGCCCTGATGTATTCGTAAGGCTGCCAGCCCATCTCGTCCATCGCTCTGGTGCAGTCCCTTACGATCATGCTCCTGCGTCCCCAGGCCAGGTGCGCTGCAATGGCGGCCGCAGTCTCCACATCCTGCAGCGAGGCCTTCCCCTCTGCCAGCAGTGCCGCGAAATGCTTCGGGAAGATGATAGGGTCCTCCTCGAAGTACCTCATGTCGTTGTACTTGTCGGCGTAGCGGCGCAGCAGCTCTATCGTCTGTGCTTCATTCATTGTCTTTGAAAAGGTTTTTTATGTACTTTTGCCGGCAAATTTAATGCCGATTCGTTATGATTGTAGTCGCGGACAGCGGTTCGACCTCTATAGACTGGAGGATACTGGAGGATGACGCTCCCGTAAGGCGGGTCGTGTCTGCCGGTGTCAATCCTGTGTATCAGAGTGTTGATGAGATGGAACGGGTCTTCGGAGATGTCCTGCGGCAATGTGCCGGAGCGAAGGGACGGCTGTATTTTTACGGAGCGGGAGTGGTCTCGGAGCGGGTCACCGGTGCGGTCAGGGAGGCTCTGTCAAATGTGCTGCCTGGATTTGAGGTGTCGGTAGGCTCGGATCTTCTCGCCGCGGCTGTGGCCTCGCTCGGCTGTAGGGACGGAGTGGCTGCCATTCTCGGAACCGGCTCCAACAGCGGTCTGTATCTCGGAGGCAGGATTGTCCGGAATATTCCGGCCGGCGGTTTCATTCTCGGTGACGAGGGAAGCGGGGCATGGCTGGGGAAGCGGCTGCTGTCGGATTATATAAAAGGAATGCTTCCGGAGGATCTTTTTTCGGCCTTGAAGGAGGAGTCCGGCCCCTTGGATTATGCGGAAATAGTGGAGAATGTGTACCGTAGCAGGATGCCGTCACGGTATCTCGCCTCATTCTCTCCGTTCTTGAAAAGGCATGAGGAACACGAGTATGTACGGCTGCTGCTTGAGGATGGATTCAGGACATTCATGCAGCGCAATGTCCTCGGTTACGGCCGTAAGGATCTGCCGCTGGCTGTGGTGGGTTCGGTGGCAGTGGCGTACGAGGATGTTCTGCGCTCGGTTGCATCCGGTTTCGGCATAGAGGTGTTGGGCGTGGAGGCGAGTGCCGGGGACGGACTTGTGAGATTTTATCGGAATAAGGATGGAATATAGTATGATGATACCGTTGTTGAAAGAAGCCGTGGACGCTCTGAGCGGACTTCCGTCGATTGGAGAGAAGACAGCTCTCAGGCTGGCCTTGTTCCTGCTTCGTCGTCCGGAGGAGGAGGCGGTTCGGCTCGGCAATGCGCTGATTAACCTCAGGACCGGGGTTAAGTACTGCCGGATATGTAATATGATATCGGAGGGGGATGTCTGCCCTATATGCGCAGACTCTCACCGTGACCATTCTGTGATATGTGTCGTGGAGAGTGTGCGGGACGTGATGAGCATAGAGGAGACGGGAGAGTACAACGGTGTGTACCATGTGCTGGGCGGAGTCATATCGCCGATGGACGGTGTCGGCCCGGATGACCTGCATATGGCGTCGCTGGTACAAAGGGTATCATCGGATGATGTTCGTGAGGTCATTCTGGCCATCAGCCGGGGAATGGAGGGTGAGACGACATCATACTATATAAAACGTCTGCTTTCCGGCAAGGATGTCAGGATATCCGCCATCGCCCGCGGAGTCGGTTTCGGAGATGATCTGGAATATACGGACTCTTTGACTCTCGGGATGTCCATCAAGAATCGTACTCCGTTGATGTAAACAGGTTTATGAGTTATATAGAGCTTTTTTTACTGGCAGCCGGCCTCTGTTTCGACACTTTTGCGGTGTCGCTTACCGGCGGTATCTGTACCAGGGACTGTCTCAGACCCGGGCAGATATTTAAGATTATCCTGTGTTTCGCAGTCTTTCAGGCCGGACTTTCATTTATCGGCTGGCTGCTCGGATACAGTGTGAGCGACTATATCTCGAAGGTGGATCACTGGGTGGCATTCGTGCTGCTTGGCTATATCGGAGCGAAGATGATCGTGGAGGGCTGTTCCAAGGGAGAGGAGGCTGTGAGCAAGTCGTCGCTGCTCAATCCCAGGCAGCTGGTGCTGCTTTCCATAGCCACGAGCATAGATGCGGTGGCAGTAGGTATATCGCTGGCCTTGGTCAAGCTGTCATTTCTGAAGATAGGGGTATGCACGGCGATGGTGTTTGTCTGTACGGCACTGGCTTCTTTAGCCGGTCTTCTCGGAGGCCGCCGTCTTGGAGCGAGTATCGGCAAGAAGTCCGAAATCCTCGGCGGCCTCATCCTCATCGTCATCGGAGCCAAAATCCTCATCGAGCACCTCACCGCCTGACAGGTCTATAAAAAATTGCCGATTTTGGCGGGGAATTTGTATATTTGCGGCCGATAATAATCCTTTAATAGCTATTGATTTGAAATTCAGACCTTTCGAGTTTAGAGTCCGATGTAGTTGGTGAGTCCTGTCCCTCTCCGAAGGGACGTTATGTCATCAATTAATCATCATAATAAAACTCCGAAAGTTATGATTCAAATTTTCTACAAGGACAAAGGAAAGATATCCATATCCCAATCCCTCGTTTTTCTGGATGAGCTCGGAATGGACGATGTCATCTGGATAGATCTTTTTTCTCCGGACGGAGACGAGAAAAGAGCTGTAGAGACTTTTCTGGACACATCCCTGTCGTCAAGGGCACAGGCTGAGGAGATCGAGTCATCATCCCGCTATTCCGAGACTGAGACCACTATCTCCGTCAACACCAACTTCCTGATACCGGGTCCGGACGAGTACTCGATGGAGGCGGTGTCGTTCATTTTGTGCGAGGGTATCATAGTGTCGATCAGGAACGTGCAGTTGCGCAGTTTTTCGGACATTCAGCGCAAAATACAGATAAACAGCAAGCTGTATCCGACAGGATATCACGTGCTGGTCGGTATTGTCGAGAATAGGATTGACCTTGATGCGGACATGATCGAGCTGATGTCCAAGGAGATAGATACGTACAGCAAGAAAGTGAGCGCCGGCAAGGATGTCAACGAGGAGTTCCTTTTGGATATCAACCAGCTGCAGGAGAATACCATGCTGGTGCGCGAGAACGTGGTCGACAAGCAGAGGATGATTTCCTCAATCATGAAGAGCGACAAATTCCCGAGGGATATTTTCGCCAAGCTCAGCGTTATCAACAAGGACATCGTGTCCCTGCTCAATCATACCAATTTCAGCTTCGAGCGTCTGGACTATCTCCAGAATACCGTGGTCGGTCTTATCAATCTGGAGCAGAACCGAATCATGAAGGTGTTCACTTTTGTGTCCCTGCTGCTGATGCCGCCGACATTGATAGCGTCCATATACGGCATGAATATCAATCTTCCTATAGCCGGAAACGGACTTCTGGACTTTTTTATTCTGCTGGCGTTGATGATTGTCGCGATTTTTGTAGTAATTTTGGTCTTCCGAAAACGAAGAATGCTTTAAGTTATGAGTGATATCAAGAAACCTGAGATGTGGGCCGAAGGCCGCCGCAAGATAGACTGGGTGAGGGCCAACATGCCTCTGCTCAATAAAATAGAGGAAAAATTCAAGAAGGAGAGACCCTTCGAGGGGCTGAAGATAGCCCTCTCGATACATCTGGAGGCCAAGACGGCGTACCTGTGCGAGACAATGGCCGCAGGAGGTGCGCGGATGTATATTACCGGCTCCAATCCGCTGTCCACCCAGGACGATGTGGCCGCTGCATTGGTGCATGAGGGGCTGGAAGTCTTTGCATGGCACGGCTGTACGGAGCAGGAATACATGGACAATATCCGTAAGGTAGTCTCCTGCGGGCCAAATATTATCATCGACGACGGAGGCGACCTGGTGCATACTCTGCATACGGAATATCCGCAGCTGATACCCGGCATTATCGGCGGCTGCGAGGAGACCACTACCGGCGTGATGCGTCTGGAGGCTATGGCCAGGGCAGGGGAGCTGCGCTTCCCCATGGTGCTGGTCAACAACGCCAAGTGCAAATACCTGTTCGACAACCGCTACGGTACAGGACAGTCGGTCTGGAACGGCATCAACCGTACGACCAATCTCATCGTGGCCGGAAAAAATGTCGTGGTGGCCGGATATGGCTGGTGCGGTAAGGGCGTGGCCCTGAGGGCAAAGGGACTCGGAGCATCGGTCATCGTCACCGAGATCGACCCGGTCAAGGCCATAGAGGCCGTAATGGACGGTTTCAAGGTGATGCCGATGGACAAGGCTGCGGAGTTGGGAGATATCTTCGTGACCGTGACCGGCTGCAATGATGTGATTACTCCAGCGCATTTCCTGAAGATGAAGGACGGAGCTATCTGCTGCAACGCCGGACACTTCGACTGCGAGGTGGATGTACACGGTATCAAGTCCATGGCCGTGGAGTCATGGAAGGCCAGGGAGAACATCATGGGATACCGTCTTGAGAACGGCCGCAGCGTGTTTATCCTGGCGGAGGGCCGTCTGGTCAACTTAGCCTCGGGCGACGGGCATCCGGCTGAGATTATGGATATGAGTTTCGCCATTCAGGCTCTCAGCGCAAGATATCTGGTGCGTAATAAGGCGGCTCTCAAGGACAATATCATAAATGTTCCTGAAGAAATCGACTCAGAGGTGGCGCATATGAAGCTGGATAGCTGGGGAACCGGTATTGATGAGCTTACACCGGCTCAGCATGAGTACCTTTACGGAGGGCATTAGAAGTTTTTAAATTTTGAAAAAATTATAAAAAGATGCCGAAAGTCAAATTCTACACAGGCATAGATATTCCATTGGAGTTTCACCGGACGAGAATAGTCCAGAAGGTGAGGCTTCTTCCCATAGATGAGAGATACGAGGCCCTGAAAAAGGGCGGATTCAATACTTACCGTATGGACTCGGCGGATGTCTATCTGGACATGCTGACCGACAGCGGGACAAATGCCATGAGTGACCTTCAGCTGGCAGCCATGATGAGGGCGGATGACGCCTATGCCGGCAGCGAGTCATTCAAGCGTCTGGAGAAGGCCGTGTTCGATGTGCTGGGCAAGCGTTATGTGGTGCCGGCGCATCAGGGCCGCGCGGCTGAGAACGTAATTATGCGGGCTTTCCTGAAGCCGGGTGACGTGGTGCCGATGAACTATCATTTCGGCAGTACGGCCAATCATATCCGTATCAACGGTGGCCGTCACATTGATCTCGTAACTCCGGATGTTGCCTTCAAATCCGCATCCGACAATCTGTTCAAGGGCAATATCGACATCGCCCGCCTGGAGGAGTGCATAGCACAGTACGGGGCGGAGCATATACCGTTTATCCGTATGGAGGCTTCCACCAACCTTATCGGCGGTCAGCCTTTCTCGATGGCCAATCTGATGGAAGTGCGCAAGGTGGCCGACCGCTACGGCATCAAGGTGCTTCTGGACGCCTGTCTGCTCGGTGAGAATGCCTGGCTGATTATCCAGCGCGAACCGGAGTACGCTCATGCTACCCTGGCCGAAGTGCTGCTGAAGATGTGCTCGCTGGCTGATATCGTATATTTCTCGGCCCGCAAGCTCTCCTGCACCAGAGGAGCCGTCATCGCTACCGACAACTATCAGGACAAGCTGACGATGGACCAGGTCGTAGCCGTATTCGAGGGCTATGTGACCTACGGCGGTATGTCCATGAAGGAAATCGAGGCTATGGCCCAGGGCTTGTACGAGGCCACCGACGATGATTACGTAAGCCAGAATCCGGAGTTCATAAGGTATTTCGTGAATGAGGCTGTCAGAATGGGCCTTCCGATGGTAACTCCTCCGGGCGTGCTCGGAGCCCAGATAGACGCCAAGAAGTTCTGCGACCATCTGCCCGTGAAGGACCTGCCTGCAAGCTCACTGGCTGCTGCCATATACCTGTGTTCCGGTGTAAGGACTATGGACGGAGGTACTTATCAGGACGTGTCGGAGGATGATCCGGACTTTGTGGCCGATATGGAACTGGTGCGTATGGCATTTCCCCGCAAGGTGCTGACGCTGTCCCAGGCCATGTATGCCCTCGACCGCCTGAAATGGCTCTACGACAACAGAACGCTCATAGGAGCTATCCGCTGCCACGACATTCCCGGGATGCAGCGATGCTTCCGCACTCCCATGGAGCCGGTCGGCGACTGGCCCGAACGTCTCATCGCCAAGTTCAAACAGGATTTCGGTAATAGCCTGTAGACGGCAAATATTCTGCATAATGATAGATTTTCCCCTGTAGACTTTATCTATAGGGGAAAATTATTTATGAATAGTCGTCAGCGAGAAAATTAGGAGAATAGGTTATTCGCTGACGAGCCAGAGGCTTTTTCGAACCTTCTCGGGCGGTTCAGAAGTAATACTTTAGTCAGTTGGCGTAGGGGACTGTGGCGGTCCGGGCGGAAGTGGAGTCGATGGGAAGATATGTTACTTTCAGGCCTTTGATGCCGGCAGTGTATTTTTCTTCAAGAGGGAATGTGAGGATTCCGTTAATCCGGTGTGTGGGGTAGTCATTGAAGGCATTGTGCTTGAGAACAAGATGGTAATATCCGTCGGCATCTGGATTGGAGGAAAGTGCTGTGTCTTCTGCCAGGGTGACGGTGTGTTTCGAGCCTCCGTCATCAATCAGGAAAGAGACGGTCAGGAAGCGTCCTGCTCCGTATATTCCTCCGCTTTGCCATATGCCGGCGATGTCAATGGGGTCGTCACCGAGCGTGTCAGGCTGTGAGGTCAGCACGATGCTGTCCTGAGGCAGAATACTTACTGAGTAGAATTCCGCACTGAGCGGGTTGCTTTCTCCGTCGGGTACTGTATAGACGGCGGATATCCTCTGGTCCTGTTTGAGCGATATCAGTATGGATGGCCAGTTTCTCGGAATCACTTTTATGGAATCATCCGTGACAAGGTATGATATGGCATCGTTCGAGCCTTCGCAGACGGCTGTCATGTACGCTGAGTAATAGTTTTCATGCTGAATCTTGCACGATACGGTTGTCAATGCGGCGGCCGCTGTCAAGGCAATAGTAAGTATGATATTCTTTTTCATTTTGTTATGAATTTGCAATTTGTCAGTAGATTCTTAGCAAAGAATGTGCCTGTAATTTGGAAATCAGTAAAATAGTATTTACTTTTGCGCTCCCTTCGAAGAGAAGGGATTACAAATAATGTCTAACTCCTTAATGGAAAGATTGTTTAATTAAAATTATGACTAAAGAACAAGAAGTAAAGGTGGAGACTGAGGCAGTTCAGGCTCCCGAGGCAGAGGCTCCTGCAAAGCGCAAGAGCAACGCGTCAGTGCCCGTTGACCAGTTCGACTGGGACAGCTTTGAGGGTGACGCATCAGAGGCAGACCGCAAGTCTGACGAGGAAAAGTACAACCAGACTCTCTCCAAGGTAGTGGAGAACGAGGTGGTTGAGGGAACAGTGATGGCTATCGGCAAGCGCGAGGTGCTCGTTAATATCGGGTATAAGAGCGAGGGCGTAATCAACATCTCCGAGTTCCGTTACAACCCTGACCTGAAGGTGGGCGACAAGGTCGAGGTTTATGTAGAGACAGCCGAGGACAAGAAAGGCCAGCTGATACTCTCTCACAGAAAAGCTCACTCACTCCGCTCATGGGATCTCGTCAACGAGGCCTACGAGAAGGACGAGATAGTCAAGGGTTATGTGAAGTGCCGCACCAAGGGCGGTATGATCGTCGATGTGTTCGGTATCGAGGCATTCCTCCCCGGTTCTCAGATCGATGTGAAGCCTATCCGCGACTACGATGTCTTCGTCAACAAGACCATGGACTTCAAGATCGTCAAGATCAACAACGAATACCGCAATGTGGTGGTTTCCCACAAGGCTCTCATCGAGGCCGAGATCGAGGCTCAGAAGGCCGAGATCATCAGCAAGCTCGAGAAGGGTCAGATCCTCGAGGGTACCGTCAAGAACATTACCTCCTACGGTGTGTTCGTGGACCTCGGCGGAGTGGACGGACTCATCCACATCACAGACCTATCCTGGGGCCGTATCAATCATCCCGAGGAGGTCGTGCAGCTTGACCAGAAGATCAATGTGGTTATCCTCGACTTCGATGATACCAAGAAGCGTATCGCTCTCGGTCTGAAGCAGCTCCAGCCTCATCCCTGGGATGCTCTCGATCCCAACCTCAAGGTGGGCGACGTCGTTAAGGGCAAGGTGGTCGTTATCGCTGACTACGGCGCTTTCGTGGAGATTCAGCCCGGCGTCGAGGGCCTGATCCACGTATCCGAGATGTCATGGTCCCTCCACCTGCGCAGCGCTCAGGACTTCCTGAAGGTAGGCGACGAGGTAGAGGCAGTCATCCTGACCCTCGACCGCGAGGAGAGGAAGATGTCCCTCGGCATCAAGCAGCTTAAGGAAGACCCTTGGGCTACCATCACTGAGAAATATCCCGTAAACTCCCGCCATATCGCCACAGTGCGCAACTTCACCAACTTCGGTGTGTTCGTAGAGCTTGAGGAAGGCGTGGACGGACTGGTTCACATCAGCGACCTGTCCTGGACCAAGAAGATCAAGCATCCCTCTGAGTTCACCTCCATCGGTGACAAGCTCGAGGTAGTGGTTCTCGAAGTCGACAAGGAGAACCGCCGTCTGAGCCTCGGCCACAAGCAGCTCGAGGAGAATCCCTGGGACGTATTCGAGACCCAGTATCCTCTCGGTTCCATCCACGAGGGTACTGTGACCGGCTTCGCTGACAAAGGTGCCAATATCTCTCTCGGTGAGGGCGTAGAGGGCACATGCTCTATCAAGAACCTTCTGAAACAGGACGGTACTACGGCCAATGTAGGCGAGAAGCTGCC
>DXAT01000064.1 GCA_019116965.1 Candidatus Coprenecus pullistercoris | reverse complement strand
CTCTTATTCTGCTTTTTTTATTTCTCACATCAATGACAGAATTGTATTAGTCAACACCCATGAACCGACACTGGAGATATATGACCTCAAATTCAATCTGTTGAAAAAAATCCTCGGTCCGGAGATGCCGTCTCAGAAATATCTGATTGAAGACGACGGAGATGTTGTCTTTCTCAACACCATACCTGCAGCCTACTCGTCGTTCTGCCATGATGAAAGCTATTTTTACGTAAGTTTTAATGGCAATCTTCTGTCTTATAAAAACGATTTTGACACCTCGCTTCTCAAATCATGGATTTTTAAGTTCGACTGGGACGGCAACTTTATTGCCTCATACTATATCGACCATTATGTCAAGTCCATGTCACTGAGTAACGACGGCCGTTACATATATGCTTTCGGCACAGACCGTGAAGGTGAGAACGTCTTCTATAAATACCTGTTGAGATGAAAAGACTTTTATTAATCACTATTGCCTCATTGGCAATTATGTCATGCGGAAACAGAGGAAGTCAGGATAACTCCAGCACTTCCATCCCTGAATTGACAGATTCATCGGCCGTCAAGACTCTCGAGTCCTTTCTAAACATTGACTACGAAAAGGCTTTTGCCGAAAGCGACAGCACATCAGAACAATATCCGGACTTCTCCTCCGACTTTTTTTCTGTGGATGCCGATAACAGAGAGGCGATAATCATATTCGTCAGTGTTCCGGACTGCTCTGCGTGTATCGCTTCCACTTTGGACTTCATAACGACATACAGCCATGCTGATACAGAACTTCCACTGCCATTGATAGCCCTTAAAGAAGGAGACAGCGACATTTTCAATTTTTATCAAGAGAAAGTCTCCGAAAATGCCGACAGCATCACAAGAGCCGCACTGGACAATATATCAGTTCTCTGCGGAGACTGGCCGTCAGTAAACAACGCTCCGCCCGGAGCTTATCTGCTCTACCGCAACCTGGTCATCAGCTATATGTCATGGTAAACACTATAGTATTCTATCTCAGCGCATAATTTTTGCGATTATCTCATCGACGGTGGAGCAGAAGCACGGTATAGCCGCATCGGCCGCGGACATGAAGCCGCGGGAAGCCATGGTGGCAAACAGCTCACGCAGAGAGTCGTAATAGCCGTCGGTATTGAGGATAAACACCGGCTTGGCGTGCTCCCGGAGCTGATGCCCGAGCAGCCAGCAGAAAAGCTCGTGCATGGTGCCGTAGCTGCCGGGCAGGACGATGCAGGCCTGACTGAGCTCCGTCATCTTAGCCACACGGGATGCAAGGTCCGGAGTCTCCACCATCTCCGCCAGCCCCTGCGCCCGCACCTCTATCCGGCGGTCCTGCGACTCCTTCTTGCCCTTGAAATTCTTCGGGAAGACCCCGGTTACCCGACCGCCTGCCTGTATTGCCGCAGAAGCAATTGTCCACATTGTTCCTACAGAGGCTCCTCCGTAGACTATCTCCACACCGGCCTGAGCCAGACGCCGTCCGAGCTCGGCCGCATTCTCCGCATACACCGGCGAGTTTCCGGCCGCCGAACCGAGGTACACTACCACTTTCTTTATAACCATAAAGCAACTATCCAATATTTAACTAATTATCTACCATCGCATTAGCATTTCCATCGGTGCTCTATGGCCTCCAAAAACAGACCATAGGGCAACCCACGCTCTCACAAACATCTGGCTATCAAGCCTATACAAAGCTACCGAGTGCTTCATACCCACATACCTGCCTGCATCAGGAACATCATTCCGAGATGACTCCGCTGCCGAGCATCTCCAGATCTTCCGGAGCATACCACACAGCGAACTGTCCGGGGGTAATGCCCCTCTGCGGCTGGTCGAAGACGATGTACATCCCGTCATCCAGGCAATGCAGGGCAGCCTGCTGCAGGGGCTGGCGGTAACGGACGCGGACCAGATAGCGGCGCACCTCCCCGGGAGCCATCCGGAGGTCCCGGCGGATCCAGTGAACCTCGTCGGCATTGATCTTCAATGCTCTGCGCATAAGGCCGGGATGTTCATGTCCCTCTCCCACGTAGATGGTATTGGTGGCGATGGATGTGTCGAGGATAAATATCGGTTCGCAGTGTCCCCCGATGTTCAGGCCCTTGCGCTGACCGATGGTGTAGTACTGGGCGCCGATGTGGGTGCCGATCTTCTTGCCGTCGCTCTCCCGGTAGTGGTAGGCGCGGGCCAAGGCCCTGAGCTCGGCCGGAGTAAACTCCTCGACAGCAGTACTACCTGTTTCAGAGAAACCGAAGCCTGATTCTCTTGGAGCATCAGAATCACCGGACACTCCTGAAACAGCCTCCGTCTGAGCCGCAGACACCCCGTACCCGGGATATTCCGCCCTGATATTGTCATAGAAATCCCGGAAAATCTCAATCACATTGCCTTCTCTTGAAGCGAGCTTCTGCTGCAAGAACACCGGCAGATCAACCTTCCCCACGAAGCAGATACCCTGCGAGTCCTTTTTCTCAGCACTGGGCAGACCGGCCTCACGGGCCAGGCGGCGGACCTCCGGCTTGACGATGTCCCCTATCGGAAAGAGGGCGGCGGAGAGCTGTTCCTGAGTCAGCTGGCAGAGGAAATAGCTCTGGTCCTTGTTGCCGTCTGCTCCGGCCAGAATACGGTAGACGGGCTTTCCGTCCGGCCCGGCCGTCACGTCCTTGCGGCAGTAGTGCCCGGTGGCCACATAGTCGGCCCCGAGGTCGCGGGCGGCCTTCAGGAAGGCATCGAACTTGATCTCGCTGTTGCAGAGCACGTCCGGATTGGGGGTTCGGCCCTTGGAATATTCCGAGAACATGTAGTCCACCACCCTGTGCCGGTAGGTGTCCGACAGGTCGATGAACTCGAAGGGTATGCCTATCTTCCGGGCCACCATCTCGGCCACCTTGCGGTCCTCCTCCCACTCGCATTCCCCGTGAAGCGTGCCGGTGACATCGTGCCAGTTCTGCATGAAGAGGGCGAACGCGTCGTATCCGGCCCGGGCCAGCAGCAGGGCGGCCACCGAGGAGTCTACTCCGCCGGAGAGACCCACGGCTATTTTCTTCCCTTTAATTTCCTCTTTTATGTCCATTCCTGAGTCAGATTTTCAAATTTCCCACGCAAAAGTAAGAAAACTTGGCAAAAATGTATATCTTTGCATCCGGGTAAGTCTTACACGACCAGCTCCCATCCAACCTCCCCAGGGCCGGAAGGCAGCAAGGACACGATGGTCGTAGCGGTGCGATGTAATCAGCTTACCCTTTTTTATTTAAAGCAATTCATCCGATCTGAACAATCCCGGCATAAATAAAGAATCACCGTATCAATACAGCTACGGTGATTCAGAAAGTACTATGGAATAGAGAGAATTGCCTATGCTTGTGACGGAGTCATATAAAGGAAGCGGCGGATTTTCTGCGTGGCGGTTTTTTTAAAAGGTTCAGTAAGCACCTCAATACGGGCCAATGCGCTCTGTTTATTAACGCGTTTGTTTACATATTCGAGAATAGCCTTAGCGGCACTGGCAAGACAAGTATGCTGAGCACCTTCCTCCATATGTACCAATCCGACAAGGTCTCTTCCCCGCTCCACTACTAAGGACTCTCCCACCCCTGGATATGAGTTGATTACAAATTCTATTTCCTCGGGATAGATATTCTCTCCGGTAGCCCCGAGTATGACATTATTGAGCCTGCCGCGTATATAGAAGCGTCCACGGGCATCCATTGCTGCAAGGTCCCCGGTATGGAACCAGCCGTCCGGTCCTATAGCCTTGGCGGTACGGTCAGGATCCTTGTAATAGCCAAGCATCACATTACGGCCCCGGGCCACGATTTCCCCTTCTCCCGTCGCAGGATCCACATTGTCCAGGCGGACCTCCACGCCGTAGGCCGGTACTCCGATGGAACCTACCCGGGTCCTGCCCACACAGGCATTGCACACCAGCGGAGCAGTCTCCGTCAAACCATATCCTATCGCATAAGGAAAATGTATCCGATGCAGAAAAGTCTCTACCTCCGGGTTGAGTTTGGCGCCTCCTATGCCGAAGAACTTCAGGCGGCCGCCCATCATCTTCCTAAGCCTGACTCCTAAGAGAATATTCAGCAGCCAAGGCGTATAGGAACGCATACGACTCAGACTCTTGTTCTTATCAATCGTCTCACATACCGACTTATAGATTTTCTCCATGATGAGAGGTACAGTCAGAATAATGGTAGGACGAATCCGCCTCATCGCCTCTAAAAGCACCGAAGGCACTGGCATTCCCTTCAGATAGTACACACATGCACCCACACTGAAAGGATACAGCATCCCGAGAGCCATCTCGTAGGCATGAGCCATCGGCAATATCGAAAGCCACCTATCCCTATAATCTGCTTTCTGTGCATGCCAGGCCTCG
Organism: Candidatus Coprenecus pullistercoris; assembly: GCA_019116965.1. Classification (GTDB taxonomy): domain Bacteria; phylum Bacteroidota; class Bacteroidia; order Bacteroidales; family UBA932; genus Coprenecus; species Coprenecus pullistercoris. The sequence goes on along the minus strand of DXAT01000064.1, from coordinate 2,499 downwards.
AGGATGCTGTGGATAAGATTACTATGACTGAGCATCACCCCTTTCGGACAGCCTGAGGTACCCGAAGTGTAGATAATGGCAGCCAAGTTACTTGGATGAGGAACTGAATTACATACCGTATCCTTTTGACTCTGTTCTGCCTCTTCTTCATTCATGGCAGAGATGACACCGAGCGTATCGATATCAATAATGAGTTTCATCTTCTTGCGCAGGCCCTCCTCTACTTTTCGCAACTGGCGTGCAGAAACGAAGAGGGCCTCCGACTCGGAGTGTTCGAGGATGTTCGAAACTTCCATGGACGAGCTGGCCGGAAGAACAGGCACTGCCACACGGCCCATGCCTGCGCTGGCGAAGAAAGCAACCGTCCAGTTGGGGCCGTTCTCGGCCAGGATGGCTACCTTACCACCGAAAACATGGTGACGGGACAACAGGGCGGACATCTGCATGACCTTCTCCCGGAATGCTCTGTAAGTATAGGACTGAGTGCCGTCGATATATGATGCCATTTGACTTTCCGACCATCTGGCAGTGGAATATTCGAACAGCTTGAAAAGAGTGTCGTTTTGTTCTAAGATTCTATCCATTGCTTCATTTTGTCATATATTACATCCTGCCATTTTGCAAATTGCCTGCCATTCAATGACTGCCCCATTATCGCAACGGAACCAAAATTGTTCTATTTGGAACTTTTCGTCACACATATCACTTAAAATGATATATTTTTGCAACTCACACAACCTATACCATGAGACGCGATATACAGCTCATACGGCTCGAGATTTTTCACAAGTTGGGAAAGAGCCTCGCCATAAACAGAGACATCTTCTTAGATGACAATCTGGATGATGACCGGACCCTTACCTCCTATGTCCCTGACGGAGAGGCACAGCAGGATATCAACCGCTTTCCCTACAAGCTCTCGTTTACGGCTGCTGTCGTAGTGGTGCGCGGACAGCTGACGTCCTCGGTCAACGGCAGACAGTACCAGGTCTCGGCCGGTGATGCCCTGATAGTACAGAACGGCTCGGTCGTAGAGGCCATGATGTGCTCGTCCGATCTGAAAATCATCGCAATGGCCTTCAACGACGGACACGACATCGAGTATCAGCAGCAGTCCACTTCGGAGGTATCCTCCCTCATCCAGCACAACGCATTTCCTGTAACGGTGCATCTGGAAGAGGAGGCCATGAGCAACTATATCCGGCTGTACAGGGCCGTAAAAGGGATATATCGGTTCACCGAGCAGCGGTTCAGAGGGGATGTGGTCAGGGGCTTCCTACAGATATCCACCTCCTCCTTCGCTGGACGCATCAAGGAAGAATTTTCCTCAGGGGAAAATGTAAGGGGCAGGGCCAATGAGCTGTATCTCGATTTCATGGACGACCTCCAGAGATTCTGCACTCAGGAGCGGAGCGTCGAGTTCTACGCCGGCCGCCGCTGCGTCTGTTCGAAGTACTTCGCCCGCCAGGTCAAGTCCGCCTCCGGCAAAAGCCCCGGCCGCATCATCCGCGAGCGCGTCCTCATCGAGGCCAAGGCCCTGCTCAACTCCACGGACCTCTCCGTCCGCCAGGTCTGCGACACCCTGCATTTCCTGTTTTCCGCACCCAACAGCCCACCCCCACCGAGAGATACGTGAGACACCGATTTTGGGTGTGAATTGGGTGACGCAAACATAAAATGCTTACCTTTGCGTCATGTTTGTAAGGCGCAACAGAAACCGCAGCGGAACGGTATCGGTTCAGGTTCAGGAGAAGAAGGGCCGCAGCAACCGTCTGGTGAGGACATTCGGCACCAGCAGCGACGAGGAGGAGCTGCGGCGCTACGAGCTGGAGGCCAGGATGTGGATTGACGAGCAGGCAGGTCCCGCCATATTCGACCTCGACGGGATGGAGGCGATCCGGACGGCATCCGACTACGATGCGGTGTTTTCCGGAATATCCCAGAGGGACCTCGTGCTTTCGGGTCCGGAACTTGTCTACGGGCGTCTGTTCGACAGAATCGGTTATGGCCGTGTGAGGACATCGGACAGCCTTCTGTTCAGGAGCCTTGTGCTGACCAGGCTTTACAAACCCGGCAGCAAGCTCCGTACCCGCGACTATCTTTACTACTTCATGGGAGTGGATTACGGCGAGGACCGCATATACCGCTACCTGGACCGTCTTTGTGTGAGGAAGGAGGCCGGGAACAGCCCAGAGGAGCAGGAGGCGTCCGAGCGCGCCGGCGTGAAGTACCAGGTGGAGCAGGTCACATACGAATGGACGGAATCCGTGATGGAGGGACGCATCTCGGTGGTGTTCTACGACACTACGACGATGTACTTCGAGTCCCGCGAGGACGAGATGCGCGTACCCGGCTGGTCAAAGGACGGGAAGAGCAGCAATCCCCAGGTGGTGCTCGGTCTTCTGGTGTCCTGCGGCGGCAATCCGATAGGCTACGAGATCCATAGGGGGAACAGGTACGAGGGCGACACCCTTCTTCCGATAATCCGCAAGCTTCAGA
>DXAT01000063.1 GCA_019116965.1 Candidatus Coprenecus pullistercoris | reverse complement strand
GACCATAGAACTGCTGCGCCGCTACGCCGACCGCTACAACGACATGAGGTATTTCGAGGAGGACCCTATTATATTCCCGAAGCATTTCGCGGCACTGCTGGCGGAGGGGAAAGCATCTCTGCAGGACGTGGAGACCGCTGCGGCCATTTCCGCACACCTGGCATGGGGACGCAGAAGCATGATAGTCAGGGACTGCACAAGGGCCATGGACGAGATGGGCTGGCAGCCGTACGAATATGTCATGGCCGGACACTACCGGGATGAAGACAAGTCCCTGCATCGAACGGTCAAATGGAGCGAGTTCGCCGCAATATGCCGCAGAATCAAGCAGTTCTATGACAACGAAGAAAGTATGGAAATTCTCACTCCGGGCCAGATGCGGGTGAGGATATACGGGCAGAAAGACGACCCGTCGGCGGCAAACAAGAAGATACACATGCTGCGCCGGTGGATGGTCCGCGACGACGGAAAGGTGGATTTGGGACTATGGAAAAACAGCGACAAACGCGACCTGATCATACCTCTCGATGTACATGTGCACAGAACTGCCTCCCAATTAGGCATCACACAGAGGAAAAGTGCTGATATACGGACAGCTGAGGAGATAACCGCCTTCCTGCGCAAAGTCTTTCCGAATGACCCGGCATTAGGCGATTTCGCCTTATTCGCAGTAGGTGCGGCAGGTGGATGTTGAAAACTTTTTCGGGTACAATGCTCTTTTTTCAGCATTTTTATTAACTTTGTATTTAGTTGTGATTTGAAATATGCCTAAATTATTCATCATTTCCGGTTGCAACGGAGCGGGAAAAACCACTGCTTCCTACACCATTCTGCCGAATATGCTGAATTGCGGCAACTTCGTCAACGCAGATGAAATAGCCAGAGGCCTTTCGCCTTTCAATCCGGAGAAAGCGGCCATACAGGCAGGAAGGATTATGCTGGCCCGCGTTGAGGAGCTGCTTAATGAAAGGCAGGACTTTGCGATCGAGACAACGCTGGCCACGCGCAGCTATGTCAACCTGATCAAGAAGGCCCAGAGTATGGGTTATGTGGTGACCCTGCTCTATTTTTGGCTCAACATGCCCTCATTGGCCGTTGAAAGGGTCAAGCTGAGAGTGGAGTCGGGCGGTCACAATGTAAGCGAGGAAAGTATACGCCGCCGGTATGACATGGGTATCAAGAACTTGTTCCACCTGTACATCCCGGTCTGCGAGTACTGGATGATTATAGACAATTCCAATTCGCCTGTAATCATCTGTGAGGGAGGAAAAGACATAACAACGAAAATACATAATAAAACCTTGTTCAACCAATTGATCAATTATGAGCGAACTAGAATCACGGGAGCTTAGAGACAATATCCTTGACGGGCTCAACGCAACTTTTCAGAAGTTGGTCAACGATAAGAAGAAAACCAATTCCGAACTGGCATTTGTACAGAACGGGAAACTGGTCAAGGTTAAAGCTACCAAAATCTAAACATCTCAGACTCTGCTACACGACGAGATCTATTGAAAGGGGCTTGAAATACAGCCCCTTTTATTTAAAGGGAAACAATGAGCAACATAGACGCATCTTTCTATCGACTATTCGGCACAGAGCCTGACACTGCCAGGAATATACTAAAGGCAGCCCTGTCCAAGGGAGGAGACTACGCCGACATATTTTTCGAGCACACAGTAAGCAACGAATTGTCTCTCAGGGACGGTGAAGTCAATGCCGTACGCTCTGACATAGATTTCGGAGCCGGCGTCAGAGTCATTTCAGGAGACAGGACCGGATACGCTTTTTCCGAGACAACAGATCCCGAGGCACTTCTCAAAGCCGCCTCAGCCGCTGCCGAGATAGCGGAGAACAATACCGGGAATACTGCATTGCCGGCGGACTGCACTCCTATAGACTTCGTCAACCGCTACCCCCTGCTTTCCGGCTGGGAGGAGCATTCGGTCGAGGAACGCAAGCACTACCTCACCATGCTCAGGGACCTCATCCACCAGAAATCCGACAAGGTGATAAACATCACCGCCAGAATCAGCGACTCTGAAACCAAGGTTCTGTTCTTCAACTCATTGGGTCAGACATTCACAGACCTGCGACCGATGGCCGCCATGTCCGCCGTCATCGTAATGAAAGACGGAGACAGGCTTGAGAACTTCTACTCTTCCAAAAGTTACCGCAAGGGCTTCGAATTTCTGTCCGGCACCCTGGTGGAAGAACTCGCCTCCGACGTGGTGAAAGGCTGCTCAAGACTTTTCGAGGCCGGCAGGCCGTCCTGCGGAGAGATGCCCGTGGTCATGGGCGCAGGCAGCTCCGGCATCCTGCTGCACGAGGCCATCGGACACTCATTCGAGGCCGACTTCAACCGCAAGGGAGTGTCCATCTTCTCCGACCGGATGGGCAAGGTTATCTGCAACCGTGAGATCAACATAGTGGACAACGGCACCCTGCCTTCTTTCAGAGGCTCGGTCAATGTAGACGACGAGGGAGTGCCCGGTCAGAAGACATATATGGTCAAGGACGGAGTGCTCAACTCCTACCTGCACGACCGCATCAGCGCCAGGTATTACGGCGTAGAGCCTACAGGCAACGGCCGCCGCGAGTCATTCCGGTACATGCCCATCCCGAGGATGCGCTCCACCTACATGGAGAACGGCAAATCATCCGAGGAAGACCTGATACGCTCGGTAAAGAAGGGTATCTATGTGGACAATTTCGCCAACGGCCAGGTACAGATAGGAGCCGGAGACTTCACATTCTACGTCAAGTCAGGCTTCATGATAGAGGACGGACACCTGACCCGGCCCATCAAGGACACCAACATCATAGGCAACGGTCCCGAAGCTTTGGCCGGCATCGTGGGCGTGGCCGACAATCTCATAGTGGACGACAGCACCTGGACCTGCGGCAAAGGACAATATTGCCCCGTATCATGCGGCATGCCGTCAGTCCTGATAAGCAAACTTAATGTAGGAGGAATCAATGAATAAAGACATAGCAAGACAAGCCCTGGACACGGCCCTGGCTCTCGGAGCCTCGGACTGCCGCATCAGTCTGTCAGAAAGTGACCAGACCTCCATATCCTACCTCAACGGAGAGATAGAGAAACTCCAGGAGTCATCATCGGCATCCATGCGGGTAACCCTGTTCACGGACGGCCGTTTCGGAATATTCTCCACCAACAGGATGAACGCAGAGGAGCTGAGACCGTTCCTGAGCAGATGCATCGAATCCTGCCGCCTGCTCACTCCGGACGAATGCCGGACCATGCCCGATCCATCGCTGTACTACAGCGGTGGCCTGCCCGACCTGCAGCAGACGGACCCACATTTCTCCGATATCGCATTCAAGGACAAGACCGATATACTCAAGGCCACCGACGCAGAAGTGGACAAGAGCGACCCACGCCTCATCTCCACCGCTTGCGACTGGGACGACTGCCGCCGATCGGACTACATCATCGATTCCCAGGGACTGGAAGCAGAGGCCGGCGGTACTTTCTACTCCGTATCATGCGAATGCACGGTAAAAGGCCACGGGGAGGCCCGTCCACAGAACAACTGGTACGAAGGCTCAATTTTCTTCGACAGACTGCCATCAGGATGCGGGCGCAAGGCATACGAGCGTACCGTACCGATGATTGACTCACGCAAACTTCCCTCCGGCAAATACAACATTGTCCTTGAGAATACCGTTTCGGCCAGAGCCGTGTCCGCCGTCATCGCTGCGCTTAACGGCTCCGCTCTGCAGCAGCGCAACTCCTTCCTGCTCGACTCGCTCGGCAAGCAGCTTTTCCCTGACAGCCTGCACATTGCGGACAACCCTCTGATTCCGGGACGCACAGGTTCCGGCTATTTCGACAGCGAAGGCGTGGCCACCATGGAGAGGGACATCATCCGGAACGGACAGGTATGCACCTATTTCCTCAATACCTATTTCGCCAACAAGCTGGGGATGCCACGCACGGCGGAGGACGCATTCGCTGTGTATTTCCCGAAGAACTCCGGCATAGGCCAGGAAGAAATCCTGCGGCAGACCGGCAATGGAGTGCTCATCACCGGCTTCAACGGCGGCAACAGCAACCCGGTCACCGGTGACTTCTCCTACGGCATCGAGGGCTGGTACTTCGAGAACGGCCAGAAGCTCTACCCTGTCAAGGAAATGAATCTCACCGGCAACTTCCTCACCCTATGGAAGAACAGCATATTCATCGGCAACGACCCGATAGGCTTCATGGAGTGGCAGATACCTACCCTGGCCTTCGAAGGCGCAGACATAAGCGGATTATAAACAATTATCAAATAGATCAGAACAATGAAAATCAGTGAAAAGAAAGTTGTAGCACTTACCTACACCCTCACAGTGGACGGCCAGGTAGCCGACCAGACCACGGAAGACAGACCCCTTGACTTCATCTTCGGCATGGGATATCTCCTGCCCAAGTTCGAGGAATACATTGCCGGCAAGGAGCCGGGTGACACATTTGAATTCACCCTTTCTCCCGCAGAAGGTTACGGCGAGCACAATCCTGACATGATCGTCGAACTGCCCAAGCATGTCTTCGAGGTGGACGGCAAGATTCAGGAAGGCCTCCTCACCGTGGGCAACATGATCCCCATGATGAACCAGCAGGGCGGTGTGCTCCACGGCAAGGTGCACGAGGTCAAGGACGACAGCGTGATGATGAACTTTAATCACCCCATGGCCGGCAAGACCCTCAACTTCACCGGCAAGATCCTCTCCGTCCGTGAGGCCACCGAGCAGGAGCTTAAGGAAGGCCTGCACGGCGAGTACAAGCAGAGCTCATGCGGAAGCGGCTGCTCTTCCTGCGGCGGTGAATGCTGCGGAGGATGCAACTAACCACGTTACAGAAAGCAATCAATAATAAAGTCTGAAAAGAGCCGAGGGCGGCTAGTCTTTTCAGACTTTATTATTCTAAAAGCCGTTTCTTAGAAACTCTCTCAGGCCGAGATGGATTATGCCGTTGCTGTCACTTCTTCTGACGAGAGGAGTCATTGAAATTACATACTTCGGATAATTGTCTTTGATATTCTCAAGAGTGCCGAACTCCCGCTGTCTCGTGCTGTCATCCGCAATGATGTATGCAACCTGGACATACCGTCTGTCCCCAGTCCTGGTACAGACAAAATCCACTTCACCTGCTCTCAACTGCCCTACCGACACTTTATATCCCAAATGTATCAAGTGCTGATACACTACATTCTCAATCACTTTCTCCATATCGGATTCCCGCTCGCCTCCTGCGATTATGTTCCTTAAACCGACATCTCCGAAGTAGAGTTTGTCATTGGATTCCAGCAGCTTCTTCCCGTGGACATCGTATCTGCGCACAGATGCCAGAAGATAAGCCTCACAGAAATAATCCATGTATGCCGACACCGTTTTGGCAGAGACATCCTGACCACGGCTTTTGAGATAATTGCTGATATTGTTGACAGAATTTAGTTTGCCGGTCGTATCTGCGAAAAAGCGGATCAGATTGTTGAGAAATGTGATATTTCTTATGCTGTGCCGCTCAATGATATCTTTGAGCATTATGGTATTGAACACACCGGAAAGATACTCCGTCACCAGATCCTCGTCGTCAAGTCCCGTCTGCCTAAGACCGGGGAGTCCTCCGTAATAGAGGTACTTCCTTAAGGACTCTTCCGTATCCTCCAATTTATGGAACATAAGAAACTCGTTGTATGTCAAGGGCTGCACGAATATCTCCTGATAACGCCCTCCTATCAGTGTTCCGAGCTCCCCGGAAAGCATTGTGGAATTGCTGCCTGTAATGATTATGTCCGTGTTGTCCTCAAGACGATAACTCCTGACCGTCTTCTCCCAGCCGTCGATTTCCTGTATCTCGTCAACCAGGATGTAATTATGCCTGTCCGCAAAGAAACGGCTGCCGATATACTCATTGAGATCCGAATACGTCCTTATGCCGTCAAACTCCTTTTTCTCCTTATTGACATAGATGATATTCGCATTGTCATCAGCGGCATATCTATTAATAAAATCCCTAAGAACAAAGCTTTTCCCAACCCGCCTCTGACCAGTCAGAACTATAATCTGATGCTTTCCGAACCATGCATCCAACTTCTTAGCATAATACTCCCGAGTAACAACTTTCTCTCCCATAAGTCATAATTTTTCACAAATATAGAAATTTATTTCCTATAGGAAAATAAATTGTCAGAATTTCACATTCTGAAAACTACAAGTCGCACCGCAGGATGCGCTCGGCAGCACGGATGCCGTCGATGGCGGAGGAGACGATACCCCCGGAGTAGCCGGCTCCCTCTCCGCAGGGATAGAGGTTCTGCAGGTCAATGTGCTGGAGGGTCTGAGGGTTGCGGGGCAGGCGTACGGGAGAAGAGGTGCGGGACTCCACTGCAAGGAGCAGGGCCTCGGAGGTGTAGTAGCCCCTGAGCTTTCGGTCAAATGCCGGGAAGGCCTTGCGCAGGCGGTCGGCGACGAAGCCCGGCAGCACGTCATTGAGGTCTGCGGCAAATGCTCCTGGAGCGTAGGAGGTCCGAGGCAGGGCCGAGACGACCGACTTGCCTCTGCGGCTTTTAACGAAATCGGTCATGCGCTGGGACGGAGCGCGGAATGAGGCCGAGACTTCGTAGCAGCGGCGCTCCACCTCCTCCCGGAAAGCCAGCATTGCCTCCGGGCCGCCGGGAACATCCTCCGGCTCGACGGAAGTGACGATGCCGGCATTGGCCCAGCGGGAATTGCGCTGGGAGTTGGACATGCCGTTGGTGACCACCGTCCCCGGCTCAGTGGACGAGGGGACGAGGATACCGCCCGGGCACATGCAGAAGGAGAATACTCCCCTGCCGTCCACCTGCTCTACGAGGGAGTATTCGGCTGCCGGCAGCCAGGGCATGCGCGGGCCGTGGTACTGCGCCCGGTCGATGAGCTCCTGGGGGTGTTCAGCCCTGACTCCGAGGGCGAAACCCTTGGCTTCCACCGCCCACCCCTTGCATATGAACAGGCGGTAAATATCCGAAGCGGAGTGCCCGGTGGCCAGGATGACCTCCGGAGCCTCGAAGACGGAGCCATTGTCGCAGAGCACCTTCCATCCTCCGCCGGGAGTCTGCTGAAGGTCGGTGACGCGGCTGGAGAAATGATATTCACCTCCGCATTCCACGATATGGGAGCGCATGGCCTCGATTATCGCGGGCAGGCGGTCGCTGCCGATGTGGGGATGGGCGTCGATCCTTATCATGGGGTCCGCGCCGAAGTCGGTGAATGTCCTGAGGACTGCGCCCACATCGCCCCGCTTGTTGGAGCGGGTGTAGAGCTTGCCGTCGGAAAATGTGCCGGCTCCGCCCTCGCCGAAGCAGTAGTTGGAGTCGGGGTTGAGGCCGCCGGTGCGGGAGATGGCGGCTATGTCGTATTTGCGTTCGTGGACGTTCTTGCCCCGCTCGAGGATGATGGGACGGCGGCCGCCGCAGATGAGCCTCAGGGCGGCGAAGAGTCCGGCTGGACCGGCTCCGATGACGATTACAGGCAACTTCTGCGAAACATCCTGACTGAGGCTGTAAGACGCGGTCTCAAGCAGCACCTCTCCCTGCAGGTATGCGGCCAGCCGGTAGCGGCGCAGGATCTTGCGGGAGCGGGCGTCGATGGAGCGGCGGAGAAGGCGCACCTCGGCTATTTTCCCGACAGGGACACCGGCAGCCTTGGCCGCAGCCGTCCTGAAATCCTCCTCCGTGGGAGCGTACGATGCCTCGAAGGCTGTCTCGAATTCTTTCATCTACTTGAAGTCAAGGGCTCTAGAGACTGGAGCGGCATCGAGTCCGCCGGTGAGCCCCGCGCGGAACTTGAAGAGACCGGCCACGGCTATCATCGCGGCGTTGTCAGTGGTGAACTTGAATTCGGGGATGAAGGTGGTCC
>DXAT01000062.1 GCA_019116965.1 Candidatus Coprenecus pullistercoris | reverse complement strand
GATGTGAGGTTGCTGTATCCCACCTGGTCGGCAATGGTCTTGATCGGGGTCTCGGAACTCAGCAGCAACCTGATGCTTTCCTTGATGCGTATGGAGTTGAGCCAGGTGTTGAAAGAGGTACCGGCGTAAGTATTCACCGCCTTGGACAGATAGCTCCTGTTTGTTCCGAGCCTGCCCGCTGCGTCCTCGACGGTCAGGTTTTTAACGGCGTACAGTCCGTCGTCCGTCATAAGTCCGGTGAGCCGGTCGAAAAGTTCCTTCAGTCTTCCGTTGTCCGTAATTTCCTGCTTCCCCGCATTCTCAAGCCTCTCCATCAGCTCACTTTCCCTTTTGAGATAGGTGTTGTATTTCTCCGCAAGCTGCCTGTACATCCTGTTCCTCGCCCGGTTCCTGACTACTATGGCGGGCACAATCACTGCAGCCAGAATCAGGGCTGCAACAGCAATGTCCATTTGGCGGCTCATCCTAAGCAACCGCATGTCCTTTTCCTGCAGTTCATTGTCGCTTTTCTGCCGTTCGTATTTGCGGAGCAGGCTGTTGAATGACCGTTCTCTCTCGACATTGAACACCCGCTCGTTGAGTCCGTAGTATTTGCCGAGATATTCCATTGCCAGGGAATATTGTCCCATGGCGGAATATGTATCGGCCAGTTCCTTGTATATATTGTATCCGTAGAAGTACAGGCCGTACCTTTCAGTAAGCTCCAACCCCTCAAGATAGTATTTTACGGCTTCATGCAGCCGCCCGTTGTCTGAAAGGAAATTGCCGTAACCTGCCAAAGTCTCTATCTGCAGGGACCTGTCATCGTTGCCGTGCTGTCCGAGGCAGTGCAGGAATATTCTTTCTGCCTCCGTGTCCTGATCCAAGTTGGCGAGCACTGATGCATACAGCGGCTCGTAAGAGTTGGCCCCGGTCGAGTGCTCAGGCCATTGCTCCAGTTTCTGTATGCACTCAAGGGCGGTTCTGTCGTCTCCGAGGCAGTGATGCATGTATGCCAGCATCAGTGTTCCGGTGTACAGAAAATATGTGTCCGAAGTCTCTCGGCCGTAGTCCAGAATCTCAACGGCTGTGGCAAGGCCCGTGGAGTCCTTCCGTATGTAATGGATGATGGATACATTGACGAGTTTCATGTAATATGACCTCAGGTCTGCACATTTCTGCGCGTATGCCATGCTTTCGTAAAAATGGTATAGAGCACTCTCGTACTCGAGGGCGTTGATGAGGTCGAATACTCCGATGATATTGTGCATCGCCATGCACTCCCGATACATCCCAAGTCTCTCGGCGTCCTGCAGGGCGGCGTCGAAATAGTGGAACATTGAGTCCGGAGAATCAGTTAGGTAGAACAGTCTGACGAGTCTTGTTCCGGCACTTGCGGCTGTGCGGGCATCGCCGGCGAGCATGGCGCTGTCATAGATGCCTGTCGCAACGGTCACTGCTTTGTGCAGGTCTCCGGCCGCCTCCAGTGAGTCCACTTCCGCACATCTGTCCGGCACTGTCTCTTCCTGGCCCCTGCAGCAGTACAGGCACAAGGCTGTAAATACAGTCAATATCGTCATCCGGAAGACCATCGTGTGGGTCGTATTAAGTGGGGCAAATATAGGCAAATATTAAAAACAAAAGCGGCAATCTGTGAAGATTACCGCTTTGTGCCCAGAACAAGACTCGAACTTGCACGCCCTAAACGGGCACTACCCCCTCAAAGTAGCGTGTCTACCAATTTCACCATCTGGGCTCATTGGGGCTGCAAATATACAATCTTTTTCTTAAAAAGAAACTTTTTTTAAAAAAATTCTTAATTTTACATCCGATAAATTGAAAAGGATGTCGGATTATGAAAGAAACGAAAAGTAGCTTTGAGCGGAAAGGAGATACTCTGTATCTCATAACATCTTCTGAAGCTGTGGATTATCTTAATTCAAGCATAGATGCCGGCTTTATATCATCGCTGCACAGGATCTCCGCCAAGGGGATATTCCAGTCGTTGGTCGAGTGTTGCATGACCAACGGGCTGGGTTTTGACATAACCGGCGATTCGGATCTGACAGATGATGAGTTTCTCTACGGCAATACCAGGTATGTGGCGATAGTCTCCGTCAATGACGAGCAGGAAGGTGATTTTGTCAATTTCATGTTCAATCATGGAATGGAGACCACACTGCTCGGCCATGTTACGAAGGGGGAACTGAGGATGGACGATCACTCTTACGGTTTTATTTCAGATTATGCCGGAAAAACAGCTTAGAAAGGATGCGGAGACTATCTCCGCCATGTTTGATTCGATTGCTCCTAATTATGACCGGCTCAATCATCTTCTGTCATTCGGCATTGACCGTATCTGGCGTAGGAGACTTGTGGGTGCGGTCGTGTCTTCCGGGGCGGAGAGTGTCCTGGACCTTGCGTGCGGCACGGGGGATGTCTCGCTGGCATTAAGGAGGAAAGGCTTGGAAGTTACAGGCGCGGATATCTCTGAGAATATGCTGGCTCTGGCCAGGCGCAAGGCTCCTGATATCCGCTTTGTATACGGCGATGCCGCAAGTCTGCCGTTTGACGACGGAGTGTTCGATGCGGTTACCATTGCATTCGGCATACGTAATTTTGACAAGAGGGACAGGTGTCTCAGGGAGATATTCAGAGTGCTCAAGGACAACGGGACTTTGGCGGTAGTGGAGTTCTCCATACCACGCAACCGGATTTGGCGCGGAATATATACTTTTTATTTTAAGAATATCCTCCCGGCGGTGGGACGCGCTGTCTCCAGGCAGACATATGCTTACACTTACTTGCCGGAGTCGTCCTTTGATTTCCCGGCACCTGAGAGATTCTGCCTTGAAATGGAGGAAAGCGGTTTCAAGGATGTTGTCCCGCGTTCCATGACCGGAGGCGTGGCGTATCTTTATACGGGGAGGAAATAGCTATGTGGCTTTCCAGGTTCTGGCCGTTATTTACTTCATTGCTTTATCTGCTGAATATCGCTATAGCGGTATATTCTTCCATAATGTTGATATCCAGCAAGAGGGACCCCGTCAAGACTCTCTCCTGGGTGATGGTGATGATTATGCTGCCGTATATAGGCGTGATCCTGTATTTCTTTTTCGGACGAAATTTCCGCAAGGACAAGATGTTCTCCCGTAAGGGAGCCAGGGACCTCGGACTGAGGAAGGAGCTGTGCAAGGAGATGCTTGAGAAGTTTCAGGACCGGGACAATATTCCTCAGGCAGTGAGGCGGCATCATAAACTTGTGGTGCAGAATATAAGGAGCGCGTACAGCCTGCTTTCAGCCAACAATAGTGTAAGGATATACTTTTCCGGCAAAGAGGCTTTGACAGCGATGCTCGATGATATCAAGTCGGCAAGGACTCATGTGCATCTCCAGTCATTCATTATCGAGGATGACCGCATAGGCAATGCATTCAAGGAAGCTCTGGCGGCAAAGGCCCGTGAGGGCGTGGAGGTGAGGATGATGTATGACGGGTTCGGCGGCAGGCATCTCGGTAAGAAATTCCTGAAGGAACTGCAGGATGCGGGAGTGGAGATTCTGAATTTCTCGCCTTTCCGGCTCTTTTTCCTGCCTCCTATTGTCAACTATCGCAACCATAGGAAGATACTTGTCGTAGACGGTAAGATCGGATATCTCGGAGGAGTGAATATCGCTGACCGTTACTATGACGGAGGCGATTTCCCGGAGTGGAGGGATACTCATGTCCGTATCGAGGGTATGTCCGTAATGTCACTGCAGGCTACATTTCTGCTTGACCGGTATTTTATTCTGAACAATAATCTCGGACGTCGTAAAAAATACTATCCGTTTGTCAATCCGAAGGACAAGGCGATGCTCGCGGCCGGGACGGCGGGTGGCAGCAGGTACTATTCGCAGATTATAGCTTCCGGTCCTGACAGCGACTGGTCGGCTATCATGCAGTGCTACTTTACGGCCATTACCAAGGCGCGTGACCATATATACATCATCACTCCTTATTTCATCCCGTCCGAGACGATATTGAATGCCATAAAAATCACGGCGCTGTCGGATGTGGAGGTGTCGCTGATGATTCCGGAGCGTTCCGACACATGGCTGACCAACTGGGGTACGATGTCTTATGTCTCGGAGCTTATCGATGCCGGTGTCAAGGTATATTTTTTCAAACGCGGCTTCAATCATTCCAAAGTACTGAGCATAGACGGGGAATACTGCATCATAGGTTCCGCGAATATGGACAACCGCAGTTTCGAACACAATTTTGAGGTCACTTCTGTCATCTACGATGCTGAATGCGCGAGGACTATCGAAGACAGGTTCAGAAAGGACCTGTCACGATGTAAGCTGATAACAAAGGCAAAATGGCGTAAGCGCCGTTTCAAGAATAAGCTGTACGAATCGCTTGCCCGTCTTGTCGCACCTCTTTTATAGCTGTTTGCGGTACTGCAGCGGGGTGGTGCCGGTGTGGTGGCGGAAGAACTGCACGAAGACCGACGGACTGGAAAATCCCAGTTCTTCCGATATTTCCAATATGGTCATATCCGTGGTCTGGAGTAGCAGCTTGCTGTCGCTCAGCAGCATGGTGGCTATCCAGTCGGAAACGGAGCGTCCGCTGATGCGGCGGATTGCCTCGGAAAAATATTTCGGGGTGCGGTTGAGGCGGCCGGCATAGAATGCCACATTGTGTTCGCTGCGGTAGTGAGCGGTCAGCAGCTTGAAGAAGTCATCGGTAAGCTGTTCCTGACGGGGCTTGGTCACCTCGCTCCGGTCTCCGGAGATGTTGCGGTAGATGTCGCTGATCTCCAGCATTAGGGCGTAGAGGAGAGTCTTGGATATCTCTTCGTGATAGGCGTTTCCGATATCATTGCTCCGTTTTTCAATGAAATCGTAGTATTCCAGAAGGCGGGCTGCACTGTCCTTCCGGAGCTGGATTACAGGGTGGAGGAATGTGATGTTGAGGATATTGATGTCCGCCGGGCTGGGATGCTCCAGGATGGCTTCAAGAGAGGCGCTGAGAGTCCTGGCGCTGAAGTCTCCGGAGCAGGATATGCTCTCCGTGAACTGCTGGGGAATCAGTATGAAGAGGCAGCCGGGAACTATCTCCCAGGTCCGTCCGCTGATGCGGAGTTCCCGCTTTCCGGCGGTGCACAGTCCTATGGTGAAGCCCTTTTGCTCCGAATTCATGCTGAAATCCGACTTTTTCTACATTTTTTCTGCTGCAAACATAACAATTTATACGGAATGAAGTGTCAATTTTGCAGCCGATTTAATTCCTAAGATATGAAGCAATACTACAATCATTCCATTGAGGAGGTCTCGAAGGAGTTTCAGACCGATGCGGAGCGGGGACTGAGTCCCGACGGGATAGCCGCACGGATTGAGAAGTACGGTAAGAACATGCTTGTGCAGAAGAAGGGGCGTCCGTTCATCGTGATGTTCCTCGAGCAATTCAAGAGCTTTCTAATCATCCTGCTGATCATAGCCGCCGTAATTTCCGGCGTCATGGGTGTCAGGACGGGCGAAGGCCTTTTAGATACCTATATTATAATGGGTATCCTGCTGCTCAATGCCTTTATCGGCGCCTATCAGGAATTCCAGGCCCAGAAGTCCATGGACGCCCTCAAGAAGATGGCGGCACCCATGGCCAAGGTCATCCGAGGCGGGGAGTCCTATATCGTCAATGTAGAGGATGTGGTGCCCGGCGATATCGTAGTCCTCGAGGTGGGCGACATCGTGCCGGCCGATATAAGGATTACCGAGTCGGTGAACATGAGCATACAGGAATCGTCCATGACCGGTGAATCCGTGCCGGTGGAGAAGTCTCCCGAGACAATAGCGGAGACGGAAGTGCCCTTAGGAGACCGGAAGAATATGGCGTTCTCCAGCGGAGTGGTGACCTTCGGCCGAGGCAAGGGCATCGTAGTGGGTACGGGTATGAGCACCGAGATAGGCAAGATTGCCAATATGCTCAACCGTGACTCCGAGACCCAGACTCCTATGCAGGTGCGCTTAGAGAAGCTCGGTAAGGTGATAGGCATTGCCTCCATCGTAATCTGTGCGGTGATATTCCTTATCGGCGTGCTCTACGGCCGGCCGGTCATCAGCATGTTCATGGTGGCTATTTCCTTAGCAGTGGCGGCTATTCCGGAAGGGCTGCCGGCCATCTCGACTATCATTCTGTCAATGGGTGTGCGCCGTATGGCTAAGCACAACGCCATCATCCGCAAGCTGCCCTCTGTGGAGACCCTCGGCTGTACAACTGTTATATGCTCCGACAAGACCGGTACTCTGACCAAGAACCAGATGACAGTGGTGGAGGATTATGCGGTCAGCGGCAATATCGACCGTTTAGTGTCGGTGGCCGTGCTCTGCTGCGATGCCAAGGTGGTAAAGAACAGTGACGGCACCACAACCAAGGTGGGAGACCCTACGGAGATAGCCCTGATAGACCTCGGAGCCAAGCAGGGTGTGGTCAAGGATGAGCTTGAGGCCCGTTGCCCGAGGGTAGGCGAGGTGGCCTTCGACTCCTCCCGCAAGAGGATGACGACCATCAACCGCATGGAGGACGGCTCCCTCAGGGCCAATGTCAAGGGCGGTTTAGACGAGATACTCTCAGTCTGCGACCGGATAGAGACTGCGGACGGAGTACGTGAGATAACTACATCCGATATAGTGGACCTGCAGAAGCGCAACGAGGCCATGGCCGAGTCGGCCCTCAGGGTGCTGGCAATGGCCTACAGGCCCATGGAACAGGTATCCTCCGAGATGGAGGAGGTCGAGCGCGGCCTGATCTTCGTCGGAATGGTCGGAATGATCGACCCTGAGCGAGAGGAAGTCATCGGCGCCATCGCAGAGTGCCGCAGCGCCGGTATCCGTCCGGTGATGATCACCGGTGACCACAAGGTAACGGCCTTAGCCATCGCCAAGAAGATCGGCATCTTCCAGGAAGGCGACCTGGCCATCACCGGTACTGACCTCGAGAAGCTCGACGATGCATATTTCGACGCCAATGTGGACAAATATTCGGTCTATGCCCGTATCGCTCCCGAGCAGAAGGAAC
>DXAT01000061.1 GCA_019116965.1 Candidatus Coprenecus pullistercoris | reverse complement strand
CAGATCGACGTGAAGCCTATCCGCGACTACGACGTATTCGTCAACAAGACCATGGATTTCAAGATTGTCAAGATCAACAACGAGTACCGCAATGTGGTCGTTTCCCACAAGGCTCTTATCGAGGCCGAGCTCGAGGCTCAGAAAGCCGAGATTATCAGCAAACTGGAGAAAGGCCAGATTCTCGAGGGAGCAGTCAAGAACATCACTTCTTACGGTGTGTTCGTGGACCTCGGCGGCGTAGACGGTCTCATCCATATCACCGACCTCTCCTGGGGCCGTATCAACCATCCCGAGGAGGTCGTGCAGCTTGACCAGAAGATTAACGTGGTCATCCTTGACTTCGATGATACCAAGAAGCGTATCGCTCTCGGCCTGAAGCAGCTCCAGCCTCATCCCTGGGATGCTCTCGATCCCAACCTCAAGGTGGGAGATGTGGTTAAGGGCAAGGTGGTCGTTATCGCTGACTACGGTGCATTCGTGGAGATTCAGCCCGGCGTAGAGGGTCTGATCCATGTATCCGAGATGTCATGGTCCCTCCACCTGCGCAGCGCTCAGGACTTCCTGAAGGTAGGCGACGAGGTAGAGGCCGTAATCCTGACCCTCGACCGCGAGGAAAGGAAGATGTCCCTCGGCATCAAGCAGCTCAAGGAGGATCCCTGGGCTACCATCACAGAGAAATATCCTGTAAACTCACGTCATATTGCAACTGTGCGTAACTTCACCAATTTCGGTGTGTTCGTAGAGCTTGAGGAGGGCGTGGACGGACTCGTCCACATCAGTGACCTGTCCTGGACCAAGAAGATCAAACATCCTTCGGAGTTTACCTCTATCGGAGACAAGCTCGAGGTTGTTGTCCTTGAGGTCGATAAGGAAAACCGTCGTCTGAGCCTCGGCCACAAGCAGCTTGAGGAGAATCCCTGGGATGTGTTCGAGACACAGTTCCCTCTCGGCTCTGTCCATGAGGGCACAATTACCAGCTTCACCGACAAGGGAGCAATCGTATCTCTCGGCGAGGGCATAGAGGGCACATGCTCTATCAAGAATCTTCAGAAGCAGGACGGTACTACTGCCAATGTAGGCGAGAAGCTGCCTTTCAAGGTGGTTGAGTTCAACAAGTCCAACAAGAAGATTGTCCTCTCGCATGTAAGGACTTGGGAGGAACCCAAGAAGGATGAGAGCCGCCGTGAGAGCGAGAGCACTCAGAGTGCCATGAAGAAGCTTAAGACCAACCTCGAGAAGACAACTCTCGGTGACATCTCCGAACTGGCTGACCTCAAGAGCAAGATGGAGCAGGAGGCCAAGTAGTACATGAACTTTTCGTTGACGACTCTGGGGGTCTCATCGGCCTCCCCGACAACGGACAGATATCCCAGCGCTCACATATTCAATATATGTGGGCGCTTGTTCCTTATAGACTGTGGGGAAGGCTGTCAGATGCTGATGAAACGCCATGATATATCCCTGATGAGGATAGAGCGGATATTCCTGTCGCATCTTCACGGAGATCATGTGTTCGGTCTTTTCGGCCTGCTGTCCACATTGTCGATGTCCGGACGGACGGAACCGCTTCATATCTACGCTCCGGAGGGATTTGACAGGATCCTGTATTTCTATAGGGAACATTTCCTCGAAAGGGATACATATCCGGTCGAATATCATATGCTTGCAGCTGCAGAGCCGGAGACGGTTCTGGACGATGCCCAGTTGACAGTCACGGCGTTGCCCCTTAGGCATCGGGTACCTGCGTATGGTTTCCTTTTCAAGGAGAAAGAGCCTGAACTCAATGTCCGTAAAGACGCTGTCCGGGAATATTCTCTTTCAGTTGACGAGATATTGGCGCTCAAGGCCGGTCAGGATGTGGTGCGTGCAGACGGAACGCGGCTGTGTGTCGAGAGGCTTGCTTATATGCCTTATGAGCCGCGCTCATTCGCTTATGTGAGCGATACGGCTGTATTTGACGCTCTCCCGGAGATGGTGCGCGGTGTGGACTTGCTGTATCATGAAGCAACATTCGGGGATGACTGTGCGGAAAAGGCAGGGCAGATGTATCATTGTACCGCCCGGCAGGCAGCCGGGATAGCTTTGGAGGCCGGGGTCGGAGAACTTGTCATAGGGCATTTCTCATCGCGGTACAAGGATCCTTCGGTGCTTTTGTGTCAGGCTCGGGATGTGTTTCCGGCGACGGAACTGGCATGGGAGGGCAGGATTTTTGAAGTTCCCGCTAAAAAACAAATATTATGAGCAGTAGAATATTGAGGATATCGGCGGTGCTCTTTGCCATGTCGCTCTCAATTACCGCAGGAGCACAGTCCGATGAGATGAGGGAGGCTGCCGGCAAATACAGCCGTGCCATGTACCTTATCGACAGACTCTATCTTGAGAAGGTGGATTTCAAGCAGCTTGTCGATGACGCGCTTACGGCTGTCATGGAGGATTTGGATCCGCATTCGGCTTATATTACGGCCGAGGATGCCAGGGCCATGAACGAGCCATTGCAGGGTGAGTTCGAGGGTATCGGCATCGAGTTTGCCATCATAGATGATACGCTGACTGTACAGGCGACAGTGGCGGGAGGACCTTCCGAGAAGGTGGGACTGCATGCCGGAGACAAAATTGTCAGAGTGGATACTTGTTCTGTCGCGGGCGTCGGACTTACCATAGAGGATGTCCACGGTTATCTGCGTGGAGAGAAGGGAACCAAGGTGGGACTGAGTGTCCTGAGACATGGAGTCGCTGAACTCTTGGATTTTACAATTGTCAGGGACAAGATACCCGTCAACAGCCTGGATGCGGCCTACGAGGCGGCGGACGGAGTTCTGTATGTCAAGCTGAGCCGTTTCGCGGCCCGTTCGGATGAAGAGATACGGGAGGCTGTCAGTGCCTTTGGGAAACCGGTAAAGGGTATGATTCTCGATCTAAGGGGTAATTCCGGAGGCTACCTTCCTACAGCGATAAGTATAGCTGATGAGTTTCTGCAGAAGGGAGACCTGATAGTATACACTGAGGGCAGGACAGTGCCTGCGATGCGGGAGACGGCATCTGGCAGAGGCATGTGCCTGGATGTTCCGCTTGTGGTGATGATAGACGAGAACTCAGCATCTGCAAGCGAGATTGTGGCCGGTGCCGTGCAGGACCAGGACAGGGGAGTCATCGTCGGCCGGCGCTCGTTCGGCAAGGGACTGGTACAGCAGGCACTGCCTCTGGAGGACGGCTCTGAGATAAGGCTTACGATAGCCCGTTATCATACTCCCTCCGGCAGGGTCATTCAGTCACCATATCAGAACGGTGATGCGGAGGGCTATTATGAGGAGTTCTATGCAAGATATCTGCGGGGCGAGTCATTCAGTCAGGACAGTATACATTTCCCGGACTCTCTTAAATACAAAACACTTAGGCTCGGGCGTACTGTTTATGGCGGAGGAGGCATCATGCCGGATGTTTTTGTGCCACAGGATACGGCCGCGTATTCGGCCTATTATGCCTCGCTTCTCAGGCAGGGACTGGTCATGGAGTTCATGAACGGATTGTGTGACCGGCACCGTGCGGAGTGGACGGCCAAGTACCGCAATTTTGACAACTTCAATGACCGCTTTGAGATAACGGACAGGATGATAGACTCCCTTGTGGCTTTTTCCGGGGAAAGAGGTGTCGCTTCTGACCAGAACGGTCTGGAGCGTTCAAGAGAGGACTTGTCAATGTATATGAAAGCTTTGGCTGCCAGTTCTATATTCTCGCGGGACTGTTTCTACCGGGTGATGAATGCCGGCAGTCCGGAGTTTCATGCTGCGCTGGAAGCTTTGCGGGATGCTTCTCTTTCCTTGAACGCCTTGTTGTAGGCTCTTGAGTTTGCTTTGTGCTCCCTGTATGTGGATGCGAAGTTGTGAGTGCCGTCAAACTCGGGTTTGGCGCAGAAATATAGGTAGTCCGACTTGGCGTAATGCAGGACAGACTCGATGGCGGCCTGCGTGGGAATGGCTATGGGGCCTGGAGGCAGTCCCTTGTGCATGTAAGTGTTGTATGGGGAGTTGATGGCCAGGTGCCGTGTCAGCAGCCGTCTTATGCCGGGTTCTGTCTTGAGATGCGCGTAGATGACTGTAGGGCAGGCCTGAAGTTTCATGCCGCGTCTGAGCCGGTTGACATACACTCCCGCTATGAGCGGCATCTCCTGCTCGTTGTTGGTCTCGCCTATGACTATCGACGCCAAGGTCATCACCTCGTTGCGGCTCATGCCCATGGCGGAGGCCAGGCTGTCACGCTCTCCGTTCCAAAAGGCGTCGTACTCTTTTTTGAAGCGCCCGATAATAGTTTCAGGACTGGAAGTCCAGTAAAACTCGTATGTGTTCGGAATGAACATGCCGATGAATGTCTCGGGTCTGAAGCCGAGTGAGTCAATCAATTTATGATCCTGTAGCACTGCTGCGAACTTAGCGGAGTCAGCGTCGAACTGCGAACCCAGGAAGGAGGCGAGTCCGTCCAATGTTTTGATGTATCCCCTGAGTGTTATTTTTACGGGCGTCTCCCATCTGTTGGCAATCATGCGGATGATGTACTGGTTGGACATGCCGGGTTTAAGGACATACCGTCCCGGTTCGAAATGAATGTTCAGCCCGCGCCTGTCTGCAGCCCTGTGGAAACTCCTTAGGTTTCCGATGGCACCGGAAGAGTCTATCGCGGCTTCTATCTCGCTGTAAGCCGAACCGCTGTGTATTGTCAGAACATATTCTTCGGTTACATTCGGAGCCTTGAATGTCAAATAATAGCGTAGCCCGAAAATTATTACGGCGACCGCCGCCGCTGCGCTGATTATAATAAGTGTCTTTCTCATATGCGGTATTATCTGTGTCTGCGCAGGAACACCTCGTCTCCTGCATGGAGTATGTCTCCATCCTTGTATCCGTTGTATTTGTACAGTCTTTTCAGGCGTACTCCGTACTTCTGTGCTATGCTGTAATAGGTGTCGCCTTCTTTGACTATATGTATTTCCAGATGCCTGTGCGCCCTGCCTTTCTTATTCTGTAGATAGACGACGGTGCCTGGAACGAGGTCTTTGCTCTTCTTCAGGTCGTTGTATCTGAGCAGTTCCTTTGTGAAGAGGTTGTATTCCTCGGCGATACTCTCGTATGTGTCCATGTCTCCGGCAAGGATATACGGAACTCCGTTGCATGTGTAGACCGTTCTGTCAGGAGAGTACCTGTAGAAATAGGATTTCGCGGCGGGCTTGAGCTCCGTGAGCCTCATCAGCTCGTTCGGACTCGGGGGGAGGATGCGTGGATTTTTGCCGGCTTTGGAGAACACTTCCTGGTCGTAGCGGTAGAGCTTGTAGTCCTCGATGATCCTGATGAGGTTGGCTGCATACTGCGGGTCGGTCGCGTAACCGGCCTTTTTCAGACCGTAGCACCATCCTTTGTAGTCGGTGATGTCGAGGTCGAATAGAAATGCGTACCTGTCACGGTATCTCAGGAAGTCCGAGTGGTCCTTGAATGACTCCTCCGGGTTGCGGTACTTACGGAAGCAGGATTTGCCAGGATCGTCATCCTTCTTATAATATGTCTGGCCTTTCCAGTCGTTGTGGCATTTTATCCCGAAGTGATTGTTGGCCTTTACCGCCAGGTCGGAGTTGCCGTTTCCGGATTCCAGGCAGCCCTGAGCCAGTGTTATGCTGGCCGGTATGCCGTGAGTCCTCATGGCCTCCATTGCGGTTTCCCGGTATTTCATGATGTACTCTTCCCTGCTCAGGTTCTGCCCGTAAACAGGAAAGGCGGCTATATATGCGGATACCGCCAGCAAGGAAAATAATCTTCTCATATACATGCTGCAGACAAAAGTACGCAAATTTTAATTATTTTTGTAAAGTTGTAAACATTTCGGTCTATGGAGAGAAAAACATTGACGATAAACTATGTCCGGTATTCATCTCCGGATGAGATGCCGGAGGATGACAGAAAGCTTCTGATGTGTGCAGTGGAGGCTTCCGGATCATCTTATGCTCCGTTCTCGCGTTATCATGTGGGTGCCGCGGTCCTGCTGTCCGACGGGACTGTGGTCAAAGGGGCCAATCAGGAGAATGCGGCATTCCCGTCCGGTCTCTGCGCCGAGCGGACGGCTTTGTTCGCAGCCCATGCCGGATATCCGGACCTGGCCGTACGCGCCATTGCAGTGACGGCATGCCGGCACGGACGCATGCTCTCCGAACCGGCATGGCCGTGCGGTGCCTGCCGGCAGGTCCTTGCCGAATCCCAGAAGAGAGCCGGAAATCCTGTCCGTATCATAGTCGGAGGTAAAGACCGTATCATAGTGTTCTCATGCGTGGACGATGTCCTGCCGTTTATATTTGATGGAAGTGCGATGGATAAGTGATAAGTCCGGCGCTCAGTGAGATGCGTTGCGTATGGCGGTTGAAGAGATATCGAACTCGGGAGCGTCTTTGAGAAAACGGACACCCTTTATGCCGGTCTTTGTCCCGTATCTGCGGCAGAATGTCTCTCCGTCATAGCCTATGCGCGGATAGACCCATATTCTGAAGTCGCGTAGGATCTCGCGGCCTTTGTGCCATTGCTCTATGCTGCCGATATTGTCTGCTCCCATCAGGAGTACGAGTTCTGCCGTCGGGTCTTGTTCCTGGATGACATGCAGGGTGTTGATTGTGTAGAGAGGATCGCTCAGGTGATATTCTATGTCGGATACCGTTATTTTGGGAGAAATGCCGTCGAATGCGGCACGGACCTGAAGGAGTCTTTTCTGCGGATCTGCCAGTATTGACAGTTCCTTGAAGGGACTGTGCGGGGTGGGGATTATAAGTACCCGCTCCACCTCCGGCATTGACGCCACATATCCGGCGATGCCTGTGTGGCCGTAGTGGACAGGGTTGAAAGAACCGAAATACAGAACCTTGACCATCATCATGCTTTTCTTCCCGTAAAATCCTCCACCATTCTGTCTGCTTCCGCAAGTGCTTCTGAGAGATTGTCGTTTACAAGCACCCGGTCGAATCTGGACTCGTATTCGAGCTCCTGGACGGCTTTGGCTGTCCTGCGCTCAATCGCTTCCGGACTGTCTGTGCCGCGGCTCTCAAGTCTTCTGCGGAGCTCCTCGACCGACGGCGGCCTGACGAATACGGACATGGCGCTGTCTCCGAATATCCGCTTGAGATTGACCCCTCCCTTTACATCGATGTCGAACAGTATCACATTGCCTTTTGCCCAGATACGGTCTATTTCCGAACGCAGGGTACCGTAGAATGAACCGGGGTACACCTCCTCATATTCAATGAAGGCGTCCTTGGAAATCATGTCCCTGAATTGCTGTTCTGAGAAGAAATAGTATTCCACGCCGTCGCGTTCCGTGCCTCTCGGCGCCCGTGAAGTAGCCGAGACGGAAAATTCCAGAAACGGATATTTTTTCAGAAGGTGTCCTACCACCGTGCTTTTGCCCGCTCCAGAGGGGGCTGAGAAAATGATTACTTTTTTGTTCATTCTGCAAAAATATTTAAATTTGCGAGAGATAAGAAAAATATCGGACAGTAACTCTTAAACATAAACACTATGGTATCTTACAAGGATCTCGGCCTGGTGAACTCAAGGGAGCTCTTCAAGAAGGCCATTAACGGCGGATATGCCATCCCAGCTTTCAATTTCAACAATATGGAGCAGATGCAGGCCATAATCCAGGCATGTGTTGAGACCAAGTCGCCTGTTATTCTGCAGGTGTCCAGCGGTGCCAGGAAGTATGCCAACCAGACGATACTTCGCTATATGGCTCAGGGTGGAGTTGAATATGCCAAGGAACTCGGCTGCCAGATTCCTATTGTG
Organism: Candidatus Coprenecus pullistercoris; assembly: GCA_019116965.1. Taxonomy (GTDB): domain Bacteria; phylum Bacteroidota; class Bacteroidia; order Bacteroidales; family UBA932; genus Coprenecus; species Coprenecus pullistercoris. The sequence continues at coordinate 22,356 of DXAT01000061.1, read as the reverse complement.
CTCCATCTTGATCATGGCGATACTTTCGAACTCTGCAAGAGTTGTATAGAATACGGTTTCTCGTCAGTGATGATAGACGGTTCCTCCAAGCCTTACGACGAGAATGTGGAACTGACGAGGAAGGTGGTGGAGTATGCCCACAAGTATGATGTGACTGTAGAGGGAGAGCTCGGAGTGCTTGCCGGAGTGGAAGATGACGTGAAGGCTGAAAGCCATACCTATACCCGTCCCGAGGAAGTCGAGGATTTCGTGAAGAAAACAGGTGTGGATTCCCTCGCCATCTCTATAGGAACATCGCACGGAGCATATAAATTCAAGCCGGGCCAGAAACCGGAAATACGCCTGGATATCCTGCATGAGATAGAAAAGAGGATCCCCGGATTCCCCATCGTGCTTCACGGTTCGTCTTCGGTGCCTCAGGACATCGTTGCAGAAATCAACCATTACGGTGGTCATCTGAAGGATTCCATCGGTATTCCTGAAGACCAGCTGCGCGAGGCCGCGAAGTCCGCAGTATGCAAGATCAATATCGACAGCGACGGCCGTCTGGCCATGACAGCCGCCATCCGCAAGGTGTTCGTGGAGCATCCCGAGGAGTTCGATCCGAGAAAGTATCTCGGACCGGCAAGGGAAAAGCTCAAGGAGCTGTACAAGCATAAGATATACGATGTGCTGGGCAGCAACGACAAAATGTGATTTGAAAAATGTCCGTAGGAGTGTCACATTTTCATGGCGCTCCTATTTTATATGTGACATTTGATGAAACATATATTTTACAGTATTAATCAATAATTATTTAAACGTATGAAAACACAAAGTATTATTGCTGCAGCAGTATCAGTGTCCCTGTTGATGTCCGCTTCTTCGTGCGGTGGACAGAAGCAGTTGACGGACAAGGTTGAGAGAACAAGGATTGAGCTGCCTATGAGCGGATCTCAATACAAGTCAGATGCGGAGTATTTCCGTGCGACGGCATCCGGAGAGAGTGATAATCTCGAGATGGCCAGAAGAATCGCCAACCTCAATGCCAGGACCGTTCTTGCCGGATTTGTCGAGACATATGTCGAGGAGTTCGTAAAAGGTTATACCGAGCAGTATGAGGATGCGGCGGACGCAGACTATATCGGTAAGTTCAGGACAGCAGCAATGACCGCTGTCCAGCAGGAGCTCAATCAGGCCGTAGTCAAGGGTGAGGAACTTTATCAGCTCGGAAACGGCAAGTATCAGTATTGGGTCAATATCGAGATGCCGAGAAAGCCTGTGAATGACGATCTGATGACCCGTATCTCTGAAGATGAGAAACTTGGGATAGACTTCCAGGAGTATCAGATGGACAAGTGGATAGAGGAGTTCAAGGCTGAGCGCGCGGCTGCCGAGAACATGCAGTAAACAGTATCTTTAAAGAGTAGAGGCTCCCCGGTCCATGCGATTTGCGGGAGCCTTAATTGTAAATAAAGCTATAGACATGGAAAAACACATATCATCCGCAGTGCTGCTTCTGCTGAGCAGCGTGTTGCTGCTGAGTGCCCAGAATGACCGGGATGACTTCATGAGGTCCTATGAGGATTTCTACAAGAGTCAGGATGACGCCTACCGTCAGTTCAGCGACTGGCGTTCCAAGGCCAATGCTGAGTTCTCTGACTATCTTGCCGCTGCATGGCAGGAGTTCATGGTCCTCAGGGGAAAGGAGGATCCTGTTGGCCCTGTTCCTGACGAACCTGTATATTATGATGCTGCGGATGCCGGCGCCATGCCTCACGGACTGCCGTCCTGTGGGCTGGATGCGGCTCCGGTTGTGCCATCGCCGCTGCCGGCTGTGTCCGCATCGTATCGGCCGGGAGGTGCGGTGTCCATAGATTTTTTCGGCCTCAGTGCGGATGTCCCGTTTGTGGAATCCATGCGGCTGCCGCGTATCATGGCTACGGAGCAGGGCGCGTCAAAAGGGTGGAAGGTGCTTTCCGAATCGGAATTCATGCCGGTGCTCGAGGCGCTCACAGCTATGCGCGACCGGTATTCGTTGAGTGATTGGGCTTTGTATACCGCTATCAAGAAATATACAGAGGCAGTATACATAGACGAATATGTCAACGAGAGGATTCTGACCCAGATGTTCCTGCTGAGTCAGATGAAATTCAAGGCACGCATCGGCTCCTCCGGAGGCAGTCTCGTACTCCTGCTGCCTTTTTCAGCTCCGGTCTATCAGGTGTCCTATATATCTGACGGAGATGAGGATTTCTATATTTTCTCCTATTCCAGGCTCAACAGCCAGAATCCCCTGTATACTTTTTCCGATGATTTCTCCGCAGCGGACCATGCGATGAGCCTGGTGATTGACAGGCAGCTCTCAGTAGGAGAGGATGATTACCGGGAGGTGCGCCTGCCGGCTTGGTCCGCATATATGGGAGAGGATATAAGTGTCCCTCTGAATATGCCTTGTGTCAACTTCACTTTGGATTACCCCCAGACAGATCTGCTTACATATCATAAGTCTGCGGTTGATCCGCGTCTGCAGAAGGAGGTGTTCAACCGTATCCGTTACAGAAAGCTCAAGGAAGGAATGTCCGATATGGAGACGGTGGCGTTCATACTCGGACTCGTTCAGAAGGGATTTGATTATAAGACTGATTACGAGATGTTCGGTCGTTCCAAACCACTGTTTGTAGAAGAGTCGTTCTATTATGGGGCCAATAACTGCAAGGACAGGGTACTGTTATTCTCATGGATGGTAAAGGATATACTTGGAATGGATGTAGTGATGTTCAGTTACAAGGGACATGTCGCCTGCGGTGTGTATTTCCCTGAGGATGTGGCAGGTGACGGCTTTGTGTTCGAGGGGCGGCGCTATGTCATGTGCGACCCCACCTATATTGGTGCTCCCATAGGTGCGACTATGCCGAAATACCGGGATGTCAGTCCTGCGATTGTCCGTCTTTAGTTCGGTCAGAACTGACATTTTGTCCATTTAATCCTGTGGCAGTGTTTTTGTTTGTATCTTTGCGCACTTAAAGTGATATTGATATGGAAGAAAAAGATGATATACAAAAGGACAAAGTAGAAGAGTCCGCACCTGTGGACGAAAAGCCTCAGGAACGGGAAAAGAAAAAGAAAGAAAAGGAGAAAGGTGGAAAGGACCGCAAGGAAGAGGAGATAAAGAGTCTGAATGCCAAACTTGACGAGGTCAATGACAAGTATGTCCGTCTGGCGGCTGAATTCGATAATTACCGCAGGCGTACGGCGCGTGAGCGGTTGGATCTTATATCTACGGCTGGAGAGGACATTATAAAAGGTATGCTGCCAGTGCTTGATGACTGCGAGAGAGCACTTCAGGTACTTAGGGAGTCCGGCTCCGATCAGGCGGCTATAGATGGTACGGAGCTGATATACAATAAGTTGATGACTTATCTCAAGGGGCGCGGCCTGAGCGTCATAGAGGCGGTCGGTCTGGAACTGGATACAGATTTCCATGAGGCCGTAGCTCAGATGCCCGTTCAGGAGAGTGACAGGAAAAACAAGATTATAGATGTCGTTCAGCAAGGTTACAAGTTGAATGATAAAGTGATACGTTTTGCAAAAGTAGTAGTGGGGGTGTAGTGGACAATGGCAGATAAAAGAGATTATTATGAAGTGCTGGGCGTCTCAAGGGACGCTTCGGCAGACGAGATAAAGAAGGCTTATCGTAAGATGGCCTTGAAGTATCACCCGGACAGGAATCCCGGTGATGCTGCCGCAGAGGAGAAGTTCAAAGAGGCGGCCGAGGCTTATGATGTGCTGAGCAATCCGGATAAGAAAGCCAGATATGACCAGTTCGGCCATGCCGGAGTTGGCGGTGCTGCAGGCGGCGCTGGCGGATTTGACGGATTCGGCGGCTTTTCGATGGAGGATATATTCAGCCGTTTCGGTGATATTTTCGGCGGTGGTTTTGGCGGAAGTTTCGGTGGATTCGGATCATCCGGCCGTAGTGGTGCGTCATCGAGGGCGCAGAAGGGCTCCAATATCCGTATACGTGTCAAATTGTCACTTGCGGAAATTGTCAATGGAACTACAAAAACGGTGAAAATTCCCAAATCCGTAAAATGTCCCAAGTGCGGTGGCCGCGGTGCGGAATCCGAGGCTGATGTCCATACTTGCGAGACATGTCATGGAACCGGAGTAGTTACCCGTATCGTTCAGTCTTTTATGGGCAGGATGCAGACATCGTCTCCGTGCCCGGCTTGCGGAGGTGAGGGCAAAGTGATATCAAAGCCGTGTTCCAGGTGCCATGGTGCCGGTGTCGTGGAGGGAACGGAAGAGGTCTCGTTCAAGATACCAGCCGGAGTTGTGGAGGGCATGCAGCTGACAGTTCACGGCAAGGGCAATGCCGCAAAAGGCAACGGTGTGAACGGTGACCTGCTCGTAATGATAGAAGAGGAGGAGAATGACGAGCTGCAAAGAGACGGCAACAACCTTATATATACATTGTTTGTCTCCATGCCGGATCTTGTGCTCGGAACATCTGCCGAGATTCCGTCGGCTGACGGCAAGGTGAGGATTAAGGTAGAGCCCGGAACGCAGTCAGGAACTTTTCTCCGTGTAAGAGGTAAGGGTATACCGGATATCAATGGATATGGCCGTGGGGACCTGCTTGTATACATTCAGGCATGGACGCCTAAGAAGGTGAGCAGAGAGGAGAAAGATATGCTCGAGAAGTTGAGGATTTCTCCGGATTTTGCCCCTAAACCGGCGAAGAAAGACAGGAATTTCTTCGAGCAGATGAAAAAAATGTTCAGTTAATTTCAAAAAAATTTGGAATGTCTGCTCTTTTGTCTATCTTTGCAGTCCCAAAAATCAAAGCAACCGCTTGCGTGGTATTAGAGACAGCAATGTTGCCATAAAGTTAGAGAGAAATGGACTTAATTAAGATTGCAGAACAGGCTTTTGCACAGGAAGAGAAGAAGTATCCCGATTTTAAGGCAGGTGATACCATCACTGTGACATATAAGATTAAAGAGGAAAACAAGGAGAGGCTTCAGAAGTTCCGTGGAGTTGTGATACAGAGAAAGGGCGCGGGAACAACACAGACCTTTACCATCCGTAAGATATCCAACGGTATCGGTGTGGAAAGAATTTTCCCTCTCAATTCCCCTTTCATTACTGAGATAGATCTTAATAAGAGCGGTAAAGTACGCAGAGCAAGGATTTATTACCTCAGGAACCTTACAGGTAAGAAGGCACGTATCAAAGAGAAGAGATTCATTGGTCTTGCACCTGGTGCTGAGGCAACAAGTTCGGCTGAGGAATAGCAAGAGTGACATATTGGCCTCGTAGCTCAACTGAATAGAGCATCTGACTACGGATCAGAAGGTTGTGGGTTTGAATCCCGCCGAGGTCACAGCCATTAAGGCAGTAAGGGACGGCAGCAATGTATGTCCCTTTATTATGCGGCAGAAGCAGCACGAAGTGAGCGTCAGCGAACTTCAGAGCTGCTTCTGCTGCATAATAAAGTAATGTGGCGAAGCCACATTGCAGGAACTCTGTTCCTGCGGACGCCTTCATAAGGCCTGCCTCAGTGCGGGAAAAGCCGAGCTTGCGAGGCTAATCCCGCCGGGGTGAGTAGTAGCAGCGCGCTAATCCCCAGCACTGGAACGACGCCTAACCTGTGCTGTAATACGGCATTTTGCTCTTTCTCAAGTAGAAGTTGCCCCTTTTGTATCGTTATGGTTTTCAGCTTATTAGTAATAGTGACTGCGGGCAGGCCCCGCTTTTTGCTATATTTGCGGTATGATTGATCTTTATCTTTTAAGACATAGCCAGACATCATACAATGTCAAAGCGGAAGTAATAGGCGGAAGGAGTTCGGGGCTTACATTGACCCGGCTCGGAACGGAGCTGGCCATAACCGCTGGAAAGGTGTTGAGAAACAGTGGACTGCGTTTTGATAAGATCTTCTGCTCAACCGCAGTCAGGGCACGTCAGACTTTAGAGTGTATGGGGCTCTCTGCTGGGGAGACAGATACATTGGTGTATTCAGACTGCTTGGAGGAACTTTCTCAAGGAGAGTGGGAAGGACGGCCGAGGAATGAGGTATATACACCGGAGGTGATCAGCTGCCTTGACCGTGAGAATCCGTTTTTCCGTCCGCCTGGCGGAGAAAGTCAGAATGATGTGGAAAAGCGAATGACGGATTTCATAAAAAGCGAGATACTGGACCGCTATAAGGACGGAGTTTTTCTTATAGTCGGTCACGGTGTGGCATTCAAATGTTTTATCCGAGGTGTTCTTGGCTCGGATGCGCGTATGACACATAAGCTGGGGATGGACAATCTGTCTATGACCCGTCTTACTTACAGTGATAGAGATGGATGGTCATTGGAGTGGATGAATAGACCGCTTATATCGGATTAGGTTTGAAGGAAGGGGTGAGGGGATACGAAAAAAGGACAACCCTGATGAGTTGTCCCTTTTAGTAGCGGAGAGAGGACTCGAACCTCTGACCTCCGGGTTATGAGCCCGACGAGCTACCAACTGCTCTACTCCGCGATGTAGGACTGCAAAAGTAGATATAATTTTTATAAATGCAAAATTTTGTAACTAAAATATGTCAGAAAATTTGACTTTAGATTGGCTGCCGTCCTGCATGTTCTTAATGGACAGCTCGTTGTTCTGCATCTCGTCTTCTCCGGCAAGCACGACATATCTTATCCCTTTTTTATCGGCGTATTCAAATTGCTTGCGGAGTTTTGCCGGTTCTGGATATATTTCGGTAGACCGGCCGGCTGCCCTGAATCCGGCCGCGGCTTTCAGGATATAGGGTAAGGTCTGCTCTCCCATATTGACGAAAAGATATTCCGTGCCCTGTATGGCGTCTTTGGGAAATTTATCGAGTCCGAGGAGCACATCGTAGATCCTGTCGGCTCCGAAAGAGATGCCTACTCCGGAAGTGGATGGTAGGCCGAATATGCCTGTCAGGTCATCATAGCGTCCGCCTCCGCAGATACTGCCTATGGCGAAATCAAGCGCCTTTACTTCAAATATGGCTCCTGTATAGTAGTTGAGTCCGCGGGCGAGCGACAGGTCCAGCTCCACTTCAGTGGTGATGCCGGCCGATTCGATGAGGCTGAAAAGTGTTTCAAGTTCCTTGAGACCGCGCAGTCCGGTCTCCGAATCCGTCAGCAGCTCTCTCATCCTTGCCGTCTTGTCGCTGTTTGTTCCGCTGAGTGTAAGGACAGGCTCGATCTTCGCTATGCTTTCCTGAAAAAGTCCCCTTTCGGCAAGTTCTTCCTTTACGGCGTCAAGGCCAATCTTGTCTATCTTGTCTATTGCCACCGTAATATCGGTGAGCTTGTCAGGCTGCCCTGTCATCTCGGCCAGTCCGGCAAGGACCTTGCGGTTGTTTATCTTTATCCTGACTCTGATATCCAGTGCCTTGAATACTTCGTCGACAATCTGGACCAGTTCGAGTTCGCTGATCAGTGAATCAGTGCCGATGACATCCACATCGCACTGGTAGAACTCGCGGTAGCGGCCTTTCTGCGGTCTGTCGGCCCTCCATACAGGCTGTATCTGATATCTCTTGAACGGAAATGTCAGCTCGTTGCGGTGCTGTACCACATATCTGGCGAATGGAACGGTCAAGTCATATCGTAGGCCTTTCTCGCAGACATTCAGAGCGAGTGTGTTGCCGGTGGCTTCCCGCAACTCCTCATGCGGCATATCCCGCAGGTCCTTGAATGCGTCGCCTGAGTTGAGAATCTTGAACAGCAGCTTGTCTCCCTCCTCGCCGTATTTTCCGAGCAGGGTCGAGAGGTTTTCCATAGCCGGAGTCTCGATGGGGGAGTATCCGTATTTCTTGAAAATAGTCTTGACCGTATTGAATATGTAGTCTCTTCCGGCCATTTCCGCGGGACCGAAGTCCCTGGTGCCTTTTGGTATAGAAGGTTTCTGTATCATGATTGCGAAAGCAGGTTATTTAAAAAGTCTGAGCGCTTTTGAAAGACTTCGCTCCCAAAGCGGTATCTTGATTCCGAAAGCTGTTTTTATCAAGGATTTGTCCAAAACAGAATATTCCGGTCGTCTTGCCGCAGTCGGGTATGCTGAGGACGGAACCGGATTGATGTCGCAGTCAAGTCTGCGCATTTTCATTATCTTGTCAGCGAATTCTGCTCTGGTGCAGCATCCTTCGTCAGAGTAGTGGAAAACCTCTCCGTACCGGGCTGTGCCGTCGAGCTGCGGAAGTATGTGCAGTATGCCTTCGGCAAGGTCACGGGCGTAGGTCGGCGTACCGATCTGATCGTACACTACATCTATGATTTCCTCTTCTATTCCTTTTTCTATCATGGTCCTGACGAAGTTCTTTTTCCCGAAAGGCGAATACAGCCAGGATGTGCGGATGATGATGGACAGGCATCCTGATTTTTTAACGGCCAGTTCTCCTGCCAGTTTGGTCTTTCCGTATTCGGACAGGGGCGCAGGGCGGTCGCTTTCGTGATAAGGTGTGCGCTTGCTGCCGTCGAATACAAAATCGGTGGAGATGTGTATGAGGTATATTCCATGCGCGGCTGCTGATAAGGCAAGATTCATGGGACCGTTGACATTGAGGCGGATGGCTGCGTCTGAATCACTATCAGCCTTTTCCACATCGTTGTAGGCGGCGCAGTTGATGATTTTCGTGATGCCGTTTTCCGAAATGAACTTCTCTACGGCGTCCTTGTCAGTGATGTCAAGCAGTTCCTTGTCAGTGAACAGGCATCTGTACTCTTCCCTGCCTTCCATAAGGGACCTCAGTTCGCACCCGAGCTGGCCGTCGGCCCCGGTTATCAGAATATTGTCCATGATTACGATATTTGTGGGGCAAAGATACTCAAATCATAATCTAAAAAAACTATCTTTGTGGAAATTTTTGCACGATGGATTATAATACAAACAGAGAAAAGCTGATTCTGCCTGAGTACGGAAGGCATGTTCAGAAGATGATAGAGCAGGTGAAACTGATACCTGACAGGGAAAAACGCAATGAGCAGATAAGGGCCGTGGTGTCGGTGATGGCTATACTCAATCCGCAGGTTATGGAACAACCGGACTATATGCATAAACTTTGGGACCATGTACAGATAATCGCTGGATTCGACTTGGATGTGGACTCGCCGTATCCGAGGCCTACGAAAGAGGAGTTTGCGGCACCTCCCGATGTCGTCCCCATGTCCAAGGAGCCTCTGGCTGCCGCGCATTACGGCAGAAATATTCAGAATATGGTAAAGGTCATCGCTGCCATGCCCGAGGATGAGACCAGGGACGCCATGATAAAGTCAATGGCTGTGTACATGCGTCAGCAGTATCTTATATGGAATAAGGACAGTGTCGCGGATGAGACGATATTCAAGGATATCGAGCGTCTGTCGGACGGAAAACTGGTGGTTCCGTCCCATATACATCTTGAAAGTGTCTCTGACAAGGAGAAGTTCAGCCGTCCGGGGCTGATTCTGCAGACAGCCGGAAACCATAACCGCAATCAGTTCAGAAAACAGGGAAAGAATAAGAACAATAGGAACAAATGGAAAAAACAGCAGTAGTGCGTAAAAAGAAGGCGGGGAAAAAGACTGCTTTTGGGAAACTGAGGGAAGTGCTGGACAATGAGACCGTGCGCTTCGTGCTCGGAGTGGCTTTTGCGCTTGCGGCGGTATTTACATTGGCGGCCATTGTCTCATATGTCTTTACATGGCGCAGTGATCAGAGTCTGCTGACCGATCCTGGATATGCGCATAATGATGTGACTGCTGAGAATGCGGGCGGCAAGCTGGGTTTCGGATATGCCCGTCTGCTGGTCTCTAAGTGGTTCGGAGCCGGGGCGTTCATTGTCCCGTTCTTCTTGGGCGGGATGTCCCTGTATTTCTTTAATAAGAAACGCAAGATAAAGCTGTTCCGCTTGTTCTGCCTGTCCTTGATGGGCTGTGTCGTCCTGTCCGCGCTGTTTTCATATGTGTTCTCGTTTACACCTGCAAGGAACTTTCTCGGAGACGGCCCAGGGGGGTCTTACGGCTATTATATCAATGAATGGCTTGTGTCCATGACCGGAGCTTTGGGAGCGGGATGTATAGTGTTGTTCTTCCTGCTTCTGTGGATAATCCTTCTGAACAATAAGGTTGTCGGCAAGATTACAGGCTTGTTTGACAGGCTGTTTGCCCGGATTGACAGAAAGTCGGAAGCCGGGACTGCGGAAGAATCTGTGGATGATGCGGATGAACTGGAGAAAAATGCTGTTGCCGGGGCTTGTGAGGAACCTACGGCTGAAGATATACCGCTCGGGGAGGAAGAGGAGGCTGTTGTAGAAGAGGGTGAGGACACTCCCGAGTTTGAGATAATTTCCCCGGCTGTTCCGGAGGACAGTGAAACGGTGGGAAATGCGGACAATGCAGTGGCGGAGCTTAGGGCGGAGGAGGCTGTTCCTCCCGTGGAGGTTATAGGGGATCCGTCCGATTATTCTGCTCAGCTTACAGACGAGCAGTGGAAGACCAGATACGATCCAAGACTCAGTCTCTCAAATTACCGGATGCCGGATCTGTCTTTGTTGCAGGACTATTCCGGTCAGATTCACGAGGTGTCAAGGGATGAGCTGGAGAGGAACAACCGTCTTATTGTAAGCACGCTCAAGGATTTCAGGATAAGCATATCCAAGATATCGGCCAGGGTAGGGCCTACCGTTACTCTTTATGAGGTGGTGCCTGCTCCTGGAGTCCGTGTGGCCCAGATAGTGCGGCTGGAGGATGATATAGCCCGCTCGCTGGCTGCCCGCGGAGTCCGTGTGGTGATGCTTACCGGTACCAATGCTATAGGTATCGAGGTCGCAAACGACAAGCCGAGTATCGTGTCGATGCGTTCTATTCTCAGTGACCCGAAATTTGCCGCCGCGAAATATGACTTGCCGGTGGTTATCGGGCGGACGATATCCAATGAGGCCTATTCGTTCGATCTGGCCAAGATGCCTCACTTGCTGGTGGCAGGTGCTACAGGTCAGGGTAAGTCGGTAGGACTTAATGCGATAATAACCTCTCTTCTTTATAGAAAACACCCGGCAGAGCTCAAGTTCGTGCTGGTGGATCCGAAGAAAGTGGAGTTGTCGCTTTATGCTCCGTTGGAAAAGCATTATTTGGCAAAGATGCCTGACTCTGAGGACGCGATTATTACGGATACCAAGCAGGTGGTGTATACTTTGCGCTCGCTGTGCAAGCTGATGGATCGCCGCTATGACCTGCTCAAGGCTGCGTCCGTAAGAAATGTGAAAGAGTACAACGAGAAATTCCTCTCGCGTAAGCTCAATCCTTATAAGGGACATGAGTATATGCCTTATATAGTGGTGATTATAGATGAGTTTGCGGATCTGCTGATGACTGCCGGCCGTGAGGTGGAGGAGCCGATAGCCCGTCTCGCCCAGCTTGCCAGGGCTATAGGTATACATTTGGTAATTGCAACCCAGAGGCCTACGACCAACATCATTACGGGAACGATAAAAGCCAATTTCCCGGCGCGTATAGCATTCAGGGTAATTTCAAGCGTGGACTCCAAGACTATTCTCGACCAGACCGGAGCCAACCAACTGATAGGCCGCGGCGATATGCTGATATCTACCGGCAACAGTGAGCCGGTGAGACTCCAGTGCGCTTTTATAGACACACCGGAGGTGGACAATGTCGCCAAGTTCATATCTGCGCAGGCTGGATTCGGAGGTCCGTATCTGCTGCCTGAGTGCGATGCGGATGACGCTTCCGGAAGCATGGTCTCGTCCAAGGCGTCCGGTGCTGCCAGGGATGATCTTTTCAATGAGGCAGCCAGGCTGATTGTCAGAGAGCAGGTAGGCTCGACTTCTTTGATTCAGAGAAAGATGAATCTGGGTTACAACCGTGCCGGCCGCATCATGGACCAGCTTGAGGATGCCGGTATCGTCGGCCCGTCCGAGGGCAGCAAGCCCCGTCAGGTCCGTATTACCAGTCTGGAGTCTCTTGAGGATATACTTTCAACTTTATGATGATGCTCAGAAGAAATATTTTGGCTGTTGCGGCGGTATTGCTTATTCCGGCTGTCATGTCTGCCCAGAACCGTTCTCTCAGTCCTGAGGATGTGCTGGTGTTCATGCAGGAGGCTCTGCATGGGCTTGGTACGGCGGATTTCAGCTTTGATTTCCATGCTGAAGACCAGGCCGGAGATATCCTTGGGGACGAGTCCGGTCATTTTGTGGCGCAGGATGAGTCGTTCAGGCTGTCTACTGATGCCATGACCATGTTCTGCGACGGCCGTACGAAATGGATATACGATATGGTCAATGACGAGATAACGATATTTCCGCACGATGTGACCTCGGTGGATCCGGCTGAGAATCCCTTCGCAGTACTCAGTAAGGCGGATCCGGCCTCGTACACATTCAAGGGCAGAGTACGGACCGGAGATGACAGTTATACGGTAGTGATGGTTCCGAAATCAGGCAATGTCTCTTTCACTCAGCTTGAGATAGCCGTGAGTGCGGATACTTTCCTGCCTGTATCGCTCAAGTATATGAACAGCAATGGAGATATGTATGTCCTGTCAATCCGTGGGGTCTCGTCGACGGAGACTCTCCCGAAGGATTATTTTAAACCTTCTGAGGAACTGTTGGACAATCCTGACATATATATAACCGATATGAGATAGGGTACTAAATCAGACCTGCCGCCGAAAGCACTTCTTTTATGGACGGATAGGTCTGTCCGGCGTATTCTCCGATTTTCCCGGCCGGCACCCATGCTGTCTGTGTGATTCCCTCTTCGGTCTGGGGCCTGGTTGGCGCGCTGCTGCTGACGCTCATAGAGTACCAGTAGGTGTGCTTGAGCACGAACTGTCCGTCCCGGTGATATGTGTGGTCTGTCACGCATATCAGATCTCCCAGTTCCGGGGCAGGGATTCCGCATTCTTCCATGACCTCTCTGACAGCATTCTCGGCTGTGCTCTCGCCTTTCTCCCGTTTTCCTTTGGGCAGATCCCACAGACCGTTTCGGAATATCAGCAGATACTGCCCTCTGCCATTACCGACAAGTCCTCCGGCGGCATCCACTTCCGTAAAGAGCTTCCTGAGCCTGTCGTATGTGGACTCGGGGCTGTCGCAAAGGATATAGAGTCTGGAGATTCCGGAGCCGGAGTTCATGGTGCTGACAGCATCCTCAATGACGGTGTCGCAGCCGTGGTCAATGACGATGACGGCCTCGGGGTCTTTTTCCGCCTGCTCTCCTTCCCGGCAGAGAATCAGGGCGCGCTGGTTGAAGAAAATGGTTTTCATACCGCAAAATTAAGAATAAATGCCTATATTAGTCCCGTATAATAATATCAGTATTATGAAAAAGTACAGATGCACGGTATGCGGGTGGGTCTATGATCCCGCAGCGGGAGACCCGGATAACGGGATAGCCCCTGGAACGGCTTTCGAGGACCTTCCGGCAGACTGGACCTGTCCTCTCTGCGGAGTGGGCAAGGAAGACTTCGAGCTTGTAGATTAATTCTCAGGAAAAATTGCGAAAATCCGGGCAAATGAGTATTTTTGCGCCGGATTTTTTGATGGAATTAATAATAAAGCGATTATGAAGATTAAAAGCATTCACGGCCGCGAGATTCTGGATTCACGCGGCAATCCTACAGTAGAAGTAGAAGTGGTTCTTGAGTCCGGTATCTGCGGACGCGCGTCTGTTCCCTCCGGAGCCTCTACAGGCGAGCATGAGGCTCTCGAGCTCCGTGACGGTGACAAGAAGCGTTACGGCGGCAAGGGTGTCCTGAAGGCTGTTGAGAACATCAACAATATAATTGCCCCCGCCCTCATCGGATGGTCAGTGTTCGAGCAGCGTGCCATCGACCACAAGATGCTGGCTCTGGACGGCACCAAGACCAAATCAAACCTCGGCGCCAACGCCATTCTCGGCGTATCCCTCGCAGTGGCTCATGCGGCTGCCAACTACCTGCATATGCCTCTTTACCGCTATATCGGCGGCACCAACACATACACCATGCCCGTCCCGATGATGAACATCATCAACGGCGGCTCTCACTCTGATGCTCCCATTGCTTTCCAGGAGTTCATGATCCGTCCCGTAGGCGCTCCCTCCTTCCGTGAGGGTCTGCGTATGGGCGCCGAGGTCTTCCACGCTCTGAAGAAAGTGCTCCACGACCGTGGACTCAGCACCGCAGTAGGTGACGAGGGCGGTTTCGCTCCCGCACTGAACGGCACCGAGGACGCTATCGAGTCTATCCTCGCTGCCATCAAGGCCGCAGGTTATGAGCCCGGCAAGGATGTGAAGATCGGTATGGACTGCGCTTCCTCCGAGTTCTACAAGGACGGTGTTTACGACTACACCATCTTCGAGGGCGACAAGGGTGTCAAGAGGACTTCCGACGAGCAGGTTGACTATCTCGAGAGCCTGATTAACAAATATCCTATCGACTCTATCGAGGACGGTATGAGCGAGAATGACTGGGAAGGCTGGAAGAAGCTGACAGACCGTATCGGTTCCCGCTGCCAGCTCGTTGGTGACGACCTCTTCGTGACCAATGTAGAGTTCCTGGCCAAGGGTATCGCCAAGGGCTGCGCCAACTCCATCCTCATCAAGGTCAACCAGATCGGTTCCCTCAGCGAGACTCTCGACGCTATCGAGATGGCTCACCGTCACGGCTACACCACCGTCACCTCGCACCGCTCAGGCGAGACCGAGGACGCTACCATCGCCGACATCGCAGTGGCTACCAACAGCGGCCAGATCAAGACAGGCTCCCTGTCCCGCTCCGACCGTATGGCCAAGTACAACCAGCTTCTCCGCATCGAGGAGCAGCTCGGTGACCTCGCAGTCTACGGCTACAAGCGCATCAGATAACAATTGCATCACATACATTTACGGAAGCCGGTCCCACAAAAAGGACCGGCTTTTTTATGCAGTTTTGCGCGTTGTGGATAACGGAGCATCTGCCGTGGACTGAGCCTGAAAAGAAAACTTCTCAGAAAAAATCAATATATTTGTGACGGCTTGGATTTGAAAAATTGCCGTAGGCTGTTTTCGCGTAGGCCGAATAATCTTTGACACCATTAGATAAGGTGCTCAGGGGAGAATAATGTTTAAATTTAAATGTTATGTGTTGGGATTATGTTTATGAGGAAGAGCATTTTGATGCAAATGGATATTGTTGCGTAGGTGTCATCTCCAATGGTAAAAATTATTTGTTTTTCATTGTGAGCTGTGATGAACCGGGTTCGAAAGAGGTTTGCCGCTTGTACAGCTCGATTTCTTTTGCTCAAGAGACTCTTGAGTGTCAATACTATTGGTGTGAGCAAAACGACAGGTGCTTGTTCAAGTGTTTGAATTCAACGGGTGATTCCAATTTCTGTGGAGAAAACAGTCCTGTTAGGTGCCTGCAGTTTCCAGTGGAACTATGAGAAGGGATATGTTTTTTGTTATTTACATCATATTTTTTATGTCATCTGCCAATTGGGGAAAATCAAGATCTTTCATTGATGATTTAGGAAGTTTGATGGAGTAGGCAGGTTTATGACCATATAAGGAATATGAAGGGATAAATGTCGATTCAAATTCTTTGTTCATGTCAAGGAGAATGTATTTGTTGTCAATTGTTGATATGCCGAGAAAAAGTGATGCAGAGTTTTTCATTTTTTGAAACTTGGCGTCTCGCAGTTCCATTTTGCCATACTTTGCCCAGTATCCGTTATAATCACTCATGAGTTCAAGAAGGCGTGTTTTTCCGTTATAAGAGACGATGCAGTCACTTGAGGATGATACCTTCGTTGCTGGAAGTACTTCTCTGTTTTTGTCAGCACCGGCACCGGACACTATCAATCCCGCATTTGAAAGACTCTCCATTAAAAAGTCTTCAAACAGCCAAGATGCCACGAGATCCCTGCCATATTCGAATGGAGTCCGGCGGTCTCTATTGTGCTTGCAGGATTGTAGATTTGCATATGTCTCCGGGAATTTTTGTTGTAATTCCAATTCATTGCCTGATAGAATACACACGCTTGATGCTGGGTAATTATATTCTTGCGCTTTTTCTACAAGATCAGGATATAGGTTGAGGATATGCAGGTATGCTCCCATTTAAGAATGTTTATTTGATGATTTCTGACAATTTGTTCAGTGAATGGTAGAATTGCATTTTTTCTGGTGCCATTGAACAAATCCAAATGGCAATTGCGTGGTTGAACCGCCATTCCGAGATCATGGGTACACTTTTGCTGTATTGGCTGCAGCAGCCTTTTTGATGTCTTCGATTGAAAAAATTTCATCGAAGTCATCCTCACCGAGCAAATTGATGTACCATATGTATTGTGCCCAGTCCTTTTTATCTGCAGCAAGGCCGCGGGCAAAGCAGAAGTCTGCAATATCAGATATGTTGTCCTTGAACCAATTCAGAAGAGCGTTCTTCTTATGTATGTCCCAATTCTCAATAGAAGTCCAGACCAGCCTATTATGACGGTTCTGATATGCAATGAGCGAGTCTGTTTCGCCTTTTGTGACATTGGTGTTATTCAGCAGGTCTTTGATTTTCTGACTGCCGAAGAAATAAATGTGCAGTAGTTCCTTGATTTCATCCGGGATTGTCCTTGCAAATTGTTTTTCAAATCCCTTAATGAATCTCTCGACGCCTATTAAGTAAACTTGGCCTTCGGAACTCTTCTTGATTGAGATATTTATAATCTTACCATCCTTAAGAGTGACGGTAAGGTCTGTTTTGGATTTTGTCATGTCTCCGAATACACTGCGGACATCGGTTTCATGTAGCCCTCCAACTGATACTGAAGATATTTCGCCAATACCAAGTCGCTTTGAAAATGCAGTCTTGAACTTGCTGTCATTGAAGCGTTGCTCTATGGCTGATTCATTTATGTGACCTGACAATTTTGCGTATTGCCAACCGGAGGCACGATCTCTATTCATTGTTATAATTCTTATTCAAAAAAATATGAAATATTTTTGCCATAGCGTTTCGCTAAAATGTTGAGCATTATTGCAGAAACATTAATCTCCGCATTCTCGATTTTTGACAGATGGCTTTGAGAAATTATACCTTCTTTTTGCAAATCGGATTGCTTGATGCCCAATTCGTTTCTGATTTGATATAGTTTACCGGCCAATCTTAACTTTTCCCGTGTTTTTTCACTCGTTTTCATTTTACAAATTTATAAATCTGAATCAGATATTCCATTTTGGAATAAAATGGAAATTATTTATATTTGCATTGGAGAACATGAAACTGTCTTATGGCGTATAAAGTAATTGACCTTTTTGCCGGTGTAGGAGGATTGAGTTACGGTTTTGCTCATGATTCCGAATTTGAGATACTTGCGGCTAACGAGATTCTTTCTCCGATGGCTCAGGCATATAGCAGGAATCACCCAACGGTCAGGATGTACAATAAGGATATCAAGGATTTCTCACTTGAAGATTTGTCAAGTGACTTTGGGGTAAGACAAGGAGATGTCGACATCGTTATCGGAGGTCCTCCTTGCCAGGCATACTCCACTGTGGGCAAGAGGTTGATTGATGATCCTCGCGGCAAGTTGTTTCAAGAATATTACAGGATTTTGAGAGAGCTGAAGCCTAAGATTTTCGTATTTGAAAATGTAAAGGGGCTCCTCTCTATACAGAGAGGTGACTTGATAAGGACAATTATTTCGTTATTCGAATCAATTGGATATCATATGCAGATGCGTATTCTCAACGCTGCTGATTATGGTACACCTCAGATTAGGGAGCGGGTCATTATTGTCGGAACTCTTAATGACAGACCCTTTAAATATCCAAAGCCGACTCATTATGATCCAGGACTCGGAAAGCCATTGGACCCATCTCTTAAGCCGTATGTAACATTGGGAGAAGCATTGGGCGATTTACCTTCAATAAAAACAGGAGAGAGCGCAACAAAGTACGCATCTGAACCTATGAATGATTATCAGAGGCTTATGCGCGCCAATGCTCCAGAGGAAATTCAAGAACACGAGGTTCCGAAAAATAGTGCTCGTCTTGTTGCAATTATGGAGGCCTTGCCTGATGGTGGCTCTCCCAAAGACATTGCTGAAGAATTACGCCCGAGTAGTGGTTTTGCGAATTGCTATTGTAGATTGTGGTGGAATAAGCCAAGTACAACCATTACAAGAAACCTTGGTTGTCCATCATCGTCAAGGTGCATCCACCCTCACGATCCTCGTCCGCTTTCTACACGTGAAGGTGCCAGGCTTCAGGGTTTTCCTGATGATTACATATTCTGTGGGAAGCGTGGAGACAAGCATCTTCAGATAGGCAACGCAGTGCCGACATTCTTATCAAAGGCTATCAAGGATTCTGTCAAGAGTTATCTTAAGGGTGAAAAAACGGATGGATTTCCTGACGGGTATTTATCGGAACCGACTCTTTTCTAATCTTTGTTATTAGCTTGATTCGCTTGTTGATGAGGCCGTCCTGGCTTCAGATCAGTAGGAGAGCTTGATGCCGGCGAAGTAGGTGCGGGGCATGCCGGGGCCGTAGATGTAGCCGGAGTCCCGGTCGGGGCCCTGGTCGAAGTCTCTCTGATAGGAGTTGAGTATGTTGCCGACTCCTGCATTGATCTGAAGGGTTATCGAGTTGTAGATCCTGATGTCGTATGTGACCTTGAAATTCAGCTCGAAGAACCTGGGAGTCAGCTCGGTCCTGTTCTCCGCGATATATCCCTGATGGTGCTCCACCAGCATACGGCCGGTGTATGTTCCGCTCAGGATCAGAGCCAGATCGGTAATGGGATTGACGGAGGTCGTGAAGTACCCGAATGCCTCGGGTGTCCTGAACATACGCTTTTCAGGCCGCACGTCACCCTCCTCGCTCCATACCCTGGCTTCCTTGTACTCGGCCCGCTGCAGGGTGAAGCCGGCCTGGATCTGCCAGATATTTTTCCATGCCAGTTTGCCTTCTATGGTGCCTCCGTATACCCTGGCGCCTGATTCATTGTACCTCTCCTTTATAAGGATGCCGTCCTCGAAGCCTATGTCCCTGAGTGCAAAAACATTGTTGAGAGAAGTGAAGAAGCCTTCCACTAACAGGTTGCCCTGCCAGTTGCCTTTACGCATGTACATGTCGGCGGATATGCTGACGCTGTGCGATTTCTCTACCTGCAGGTCGTCGGCCAGGCGTATCATGGATACGGTGCCGCCTACATTGTCGATATGCAGGTCCTCGTCAAATGCCTGGGGCGCCCTGAATCCGGAGGAGTAGCTGGCGCGGAGGTTGATGTTGCCGGTGGGGTTGTAGCGGAGGGTGGCCCGGGGGCTGAATACCGGGTTGCGGATGAGGTTGTGCTTGTCGAGCCTTCCTCCGATGAGGACGCCGAATTTGTCGTTCTTCCACTCATTCTGTGCAAATACACTTGCTGTATAGGTATTCTGGCTCATGTCCCTTCCGTATCCGGTCATCATGTCGTGGAGTATGTCCTGGTTGAACTCTACGCCGAGGGTGAGGTCGGCCGGCATGAAGAGGCACTTGTTGAAGCGGTAGTCGTATTGGCTGCCGGCGACCCAGGTGAGGTCGGTGGTCTCTCCGTAGGCGTTGGGGTCCTTGCCGGCTCCGTAGTAGCTTTCCCTGTTGATGTGCTGGGCTGAGGCGAAGGCGCTTACCCTGTGCCTGCCGTCAGGGGAGAAGTAGTCGAACTTGAGCCCTCCGGTATTGATGCTGTGCTGCACCTGCTCGGCTATGTCGGCCTCGTGCGGGGGCAGGTCCAGGCTGTTGCCTCCGCGCCGTTTCTCGCTCAGGTGATGGTATTCGGCGGTGAGCCTGGAGTATGTTCCGGTCTTGAGGTAGGAGCGGGTGCCGAGGGTCTGGGCGTTGATCATGGGCAGCTCGGTGTATCCGTCGCCGTCCGCGTCATAGGCGTCCCTCTGGCGGTTCTGCCCGAATACGGCTATTCCGAGCTTGTAGTCGTCGGATACTAAGGACGCATTGAGGGAGGTGTTGTTCTCACCTGCGGAACTGCCGCCGATATTGGTATAGGTGTGCGAGAGCTGGGCGCTGTTGTACAACGGCTCCTTGGTGATGATGTTGATGGTGCCGGCGATGGCGGAGGATCCGAAGAGGGCCGAGCCTCCTCCGCGCATGACCTCAACCCTGTCTACCATGCTCACTGGCAGCTGCTCGATGCCGTAGACGCTGGACAGGGCGCTGAATACCGGCCTGGAGTCTATGAGTATCTGGGTGTAGGGACCATCGAGGCCGTTGATGCGCACCTGCTGGAATCCGCAGTTCTGGCAGTTGTTCTCAACCCTCACTCCGGGCTGGAATGCTATGACGGACGATACGGTGGATGCGTTGGCCTGTTCGAACTGCACGGGTGTCAGGACATTGACGATGGTCGGAGCCATCTGTCTGGTGGTCGCGCTCCTGTTTGCCGATACGACTACTCCGTCGAGCATGCTGATGTCTTCCTCTATCTCGAAGTTGAGCTCGAGGGTGACACCTTTTTTTAGACTGACCTCTATGGCCTGGGTCTTGTATCCCGTGCATGATGCTTCGACGATGAAATCGCCTTCGGGCAGGTCCTTGAGGAAATAGTGTCCGGTGGCGTCAGTGGCAGTGTAGAACATTGTGCCTTTGAGCAGGATGCTAATATATGGTAGATGTTCTCCTGTATTTTTGTCAGTAACATGGCCTACGATGTTCGCATCGGAACGGTCCGGGTCAATATCAGTCTCAGAGGCCATGACAGGGAGTACTGAGAGAAATGTTATGATGAAAAATGTGAGTGCTGTTATATTCTTTTTCATAATCTGTGTTTGGTTCAAACGGTTTGTTGCGGCGGCAGATTACGGTGTCCGCACACTCATGCCGCAGCCAAGGGCACAGTCAGGGATGATGTGTCCTTGGTTATTGTTGTCATCGGCAAATTGCCGGGTTGAGGTCAGACTGTCGCAGGAGGACCTCTTCTGTTTTCCGTTTGAATATGGCACTGGGCGGAACCGTCCTGCACGGAAGGTGCAGAGAGGAATCCGCACAATGGCAGGAACACTGAGGGCAGAAGGCCCTGCAGGATGTTGCCGTCAATGCTGAATGTAGAGAGAATCAGTATCGTACGGGCCAATTCCGCATCGTGACCGTGCTCGTCGTCAGCGAAGGGATGGGAGTGTACGATCTTGCATCCGTCTATTATATGCGAATGAGGAAACAGCGAGATGCTGCCCATATATGCGATAAAGAGCGCGGGGAGCAGCAGCTTGACAAAGATATGCCTTCTTATGAATTTCCTCATGGCCTGCAAAAATAGGAAAATATTCCTGAAGAGTTTAGCCTAAGAAATGATAGTGGGGGCCGAAACGCTCGAAGGCCGCGCGGTCCAGTTCCTCCCTGTGGTCAGGATGAGCTATGCTGATGATGGCCTTGGCCCTTTCCTGCAAGGATTTGCCGTACAGATTCACGGCACCGTATTCGGTGACGAACCAGTGTATGTGGTTGCGGGTGGTGACGACTCCGGCTCCAGGTTTCAGGACGGGAGCTATCTTGCTGATGCCCTTGCTGGTGATTGACGGCATGGCGATGATGGCCTTGCCTCCCTGGGAAAGTGACGCACCGTAAATAAAGTCTATCTGGCCGCCTACACCGGAGTAGAACCTGGTTCCTATCGAGTCTGCGCACACCTGGCCGGTGATGTCCACCTGCAGGGCCGAGTTGATGGCAGTTACTTTTGGATTCTTCGCTATGATATACGGGTCGTTGGTATAGCCTACATCCATCATGGCCACCATCGGATTGTCGTCTATGAAGTCATAGACTTCCTGCGAGCCCATGAGAAATGTGGAGACCATCTTGCCTCTGTCTATCGCCTTGTTCCTGCCGTTGATGACTCCTTTCTCTACGAGGGGGAGGACACCGTCCGCAAACATCTCGGTGTGAATGCCCAGGTCCTTATGGTCTCCGAGCTGGGAGAGGACTGCATTGGGTATCGCGCCTATTCCCATCTGCAGGGTGGCTCCGTCCTCGATAAGCTCCGAGCAGTTGCGGCCTATGGCGGCCTCTGTCGGAGTGGGCTCGGAGAAGTGAGCCGGCTCAAGTCTGGAATTGCATTCTACGAAAGTATCTATCATGGAAACGGGAATCATGGCGTCTCCCCATGCTCTCGGTACGTGATTGTTGACGACTGCGATTACATGCTTGGCGCATTCCACTGCCGCTAAGGAGGCGTCAACTGACGGTCCCATGGATACATATCCGTGTTTGTCCGGAGGAGAAACCTGTATCATGGCCACGTCGCACGGCAGGACACCGCTTCGGTAAAGCTTCTGGGTCTCGCCCAGGAATACCGGTATGTAGTCGGCATATCCGGCCTGGACATTCTTGCGGACATTTCCGC
>DXAT01000060.1 GCA_019116965.1 Candidatus Coprenecus pullistercoris | reverse complement strand
CGAGTCCACCTCGGACGGTATCTCGTGGCAGACAAGAGGCCGTCTGCTTTTAAGGCAGAAGATAGGGGAAACCAAGGGCCGTACCTTGTCCCTTAATGTGGACTATTCCCTGTCCAACAATGACTATAGCGGTACTAACTATTCCGAGACCAATACTTATACGGACAATCTTCATCCTGTAGCAGATACTATTGATCAAAGGTATGACCAGAGGGACGAGAGTTATTCGGTGTCCGCAGACCTGACGTATACCGAGCCTCTGGGCAGGAATTTTTTCCTGCTGGGATCCTATCGCTTTGACTAGCAGCAGTATCAGTCGGAGAAGATGACTTATGACAACGTCAGCGGTAGATTGATGGATGACTATTCCAGCCGTATGACCAACACCTTCCTGAGCCACAGGATGCAGGTGAGCATGATGAAGCAGGAGGAGAAATACAATCTCCAGATAGGAGTCAATGCCGAGCCGTCCACTACCCGGACTGTAGGACAGATGGGGGCGGCCAGAGACACTTCCTATACGGTATGGAACTTCGCTCCGTCGGCAAGGTTTGACTACAACTTCTCGGACAATGAGTTCCTTCGTCTGTTCTACTGGGGCCGTACTTCAGAGCCTTCTGTCAATCAGCTGACGCCCGTGCCGGACAACTCAGACCCTCTGTATGTGTCCCTGGGTAATCCGACTCTTAAGCCGGAGTTCCAGCACAGACTGAGGATGCACTATGACTATACGGACATGAAGACCTTCTCCACCTACGCTCTGATGGGAGGATTCAACTATACCAAGGACGACATCATCAACGCCAGCTGCTACGACGGCTCGGGAGTGCAGTACACGGCTCCCATCAACTCCGACCGGCCGGTCATAGGAGGAGACCTGATGTTCATGGTCAATTCCCAGATAGCCAAGTCCGGCTTCTCTATCATGTCCTTTACCCGTGCGGCTGTCAACAGCAGTCTGTCCTATACAGGCAACGATACTACGGCCACGACTCTGGATGAGATAATGGACGACCTTATCGCAGGCAGGACTACTACCCTTTCAGTGATGGAGAATCTGACGTTCGTCTACAGGAACGATTATCTGGAAACCCGTCTCGGAGCCCGCGCCTCATACCGCAAGGCGTGGTATGAGATCGCCTCGCAGGCACGTTCCGATACATGGGACAACTCGGTGTTCGCCGAGGTGACGGCCACCCTGCCCTGGGGTATGGAGATCGCCACCGATGCCAGGTACAATTATTATATAGGATACGATGCGGGTTTCGGTGAGCCGTCCCTGACCTGGAACGCCGAGATATCGCAGACGTTCCTGAAGAAAAAGATGACTCTGCGCCTGAAGGTCTACGATATACTCAATCAGTCCAGGAACAATTACCGCAATACCACTGACAACTACATCGAGGACACCTACAACAATACCCTCGGGCAGTATTTCATCATAAGCCTTGTCTATCGTTTCGGCAATTTCGACAAGATGATGGGCGGCGGTATGAGACGCGGCCCCGGAGGACCTCCTCCTCACAGGCGTTAGGCCTGTCGGCTGCTGACAAAGTTACGGAACTTCTCTATCAGAGCGGTCATGTCAGCCGGAAGCCCGCTGCTGACAGTGACTTTCTCATGTGTGCGCGGATGTATGAACCCTATGGTGCCGGCGTGAAGAGCCTGTCTGGGCATTATCTCGAAACAGTTGTCGATGAACTGGCGGTACTTGGAGTAAAGAGTGCCCTTGAGTATCCGGTCCCCTCCGTATCTGCTATCGTTGAACAGCGGATGACCGATATGGTTCATGTGTACCCTAATCTGGTGGGTGCGTCCTGTCTCAAGGGAGCATTCGACGACAGTGATGTAGCCCAATCTCTCGATGACCCGCCAGTGGGTGACGGCGTGTTTGCCCGTGCCGTCCTCTACCACCTTGAAGCGTAGCCTGTCATTGGGATCCCGGCCAATGTCGCCGGTTATGGTGCCGGAGTCTCCTTCCATGTCTCCCCAGACTATGGCAGTATATTTTCTCTCTATGGAGTGGACGAAGAACTGCCGGGCCAGATAGGCCTGGGCCTCGTCGTTCTTGGCTATCAGCAGGGTGCCGGAGGTGTCCTTGTCTATGCGGTGTACGAGTATGCCCATGCGGTCGTCCGGGGCGTCCGGCCCCTGGCTCCGTCCCAAGTACCAGGCAAGGCCGTTGAGCAGCGTTCCGGTGAAATGGCCGCAGCCCGGATGCACCACCAGCCCGGCCGGCTTGTTGACCACCAGAACATCCTCGTCCTCATACCTTATGTCCAGGTCCATTTTTTCGGGAAGTATCTCGAAGCCGCGGCGGCGGTAAGGCAGGAATATCTTTATCTCGTCCTGCGGTTTTATTTTGTAGTTGGCCTTGATGACCGTCCCGTTGACCCGTACATAGCCAGCGTCGATAGCCAGCTGTATGCGGTGCCTGGATGCGCCCTCGATGTGCGCCGTGAGGTATTTGTCTATGCGAAGCAGGCTCTGGCCGCGGTCTACGGTCAGAGCATAATGCTCGAACATCCCCTGTTCCTCATCGGAATCAGGGCTGTCGTCCAGTCCTTCTATGTCATCCCATTCCTCAGATGGAGCCGGTACTGTCTGTGTCGTCATCGGGAACAGGTATTCGGGTTATGTCCTTGGAAAGATACAGGGTGACTGAGGATCCTATGCGGACGGCGCTCGAGTCAGAGGGCTGAGGCCACTGGCCGTAGACATATGCCTCAAGGGAGTCTGCATAAGTGGATACGGTCTCGTCGAACTTACAGTCGTAGAGATTGAGGGAATTGTCTGTAAGCAGTTCCGACGCCATCTGGAACTTGTAGCCTATGACATTGGGCACATATGTGATGCTGTCCTTGGGGTTGAGTCCGAGGACAAGGTCTATGGGGCTTCCGCTGTCAAGTCTGGTGCCGGGTGCGACATCTGTGCCGCGGTAGCGCTGCGCAAGCACATTGTTGGTCGCGAGATCCCTGGTATAGATGAGTCTGCCGACACGCAGCCCGTTGGATATCAGTTCGGTCTTGGCTTGCCTTAAGGAGAAGCCTATAAGTGAGGGAACGGTGGACTGTCTCGGTATCACTGAGTTTATTACGAGCAGTATACGCCTGTTTTTCTTGACCTTGCTGCCTGGAGACGGAGTCTGGTGCGAGATGACACCCCTTTCCATACCTCTTATATATACTGAGTCCGTGACCTCGAGCCTGATGCCGGTGGCCTCTGCCAGGGCGGTCGCGTCAGAGAGGCTCATCCCGGAGAAGTCCGGTACAGGCAGCTCGCTGTCATGTCTTGTCACTATCCTGAGTGAGATGTTTACTACGAGGAATCCTATGGCCAATATACCGATTATCAGCAGCAGGTTCTGTGTAAACGAAAGTCTGAACGGCTTCTTGAATATCTTTTTCATGGTGCAAATATATGTAAAATTGGTACAAGTGTCAGCAAGCAGTATTGTATATTTGCAGCCATGAAAAAGACAGCATCGATATCCGCGGCACTGGCGGCGTTTGTGGCGCTTTCAGTATTGCCGCCCATGGCCTCGGCTCAGGAGAAGGGGACGCAGGCAGATACGGCCGACTCACTGTGGAGAGAGGAACTTTCTCCTGTCGTGGTCACAGGCACGCGCAACGGGACTGACATACGGCATCTGCCGCTTACGGTCACAGTCCTGGACCGTCCGGAGATAGAATATTCCAATACTCCGTCGCTTCTGCCCATACTCAGCGAGCAGGTTCCGGGATTTTTCTCCACATCGCGCGGCATCATGGGCTATGGTGTATCCGACGGCTCGGCCGGAGCCATCTCCATCCGCGGACTGAGCGGGTCTTCCGGTCAGGTGATGGTGCTCATCGACGGTCATCCGCAGTATATGGGCATGTTCGGCCATCCGATATCGGACTCCTATCAGTCCCTGATGGCTGAAAGGGTTGAGGTACTGCGCGGACCGGCCTCCGTGCTTTACGGTTCCAATGCCATGGGCGGTGTGGTCAACATCGTTACCCGCAAGATGGAGCAGGACGGGGTGAGTACCGGTATCAATGCCGGATACGGCTCCTGGAATACCGTGCAGAGCGAACTGACCAACCGTGTCCGCTACAAAGGGTTCTCAAGCATAGTGAGCGCATCGTACAACCGTACGGACGGGCACCGGTACGATATGGGCTTCGAACAGTACGGAGGCTACGCAAAGATAGGCTATGATTTTTCCGGACACTGGAGAGTCAGGGCCGATGTCAATGTCACTCATTTCAATGCCTCCAATCCCGGAACGGTCTCGGAGCCGCTGGCGGATGCGGACCAGAGCGTGACCCGCGGCATGACCTCAATGGCCGTTGAGAACGAGTATGAGCGGACTTCCGGTGCTCTGAGCGTATTCTACAACTGGGGTGATCATCACATCAACGACGGTTATCATCCGCTGGACGGGGAGTCTCCGCTGGATTACCGGTTCAACTCCCATGATGACATGATGGGTGTCTCGGCATACCAGAGCGTCAGACTGTTCCGCGGCAACCGCCTGACAGCGGGCGTGGACTGGTACCGTTTCGGAGGGTCGGCCTGGAACATGTATGTGGCCGGTGAGCGTGACGGTGAGCGGGAGGATATCGCCGATGTCACCCGTCATGAGGTGGCCGGCTATGTGGATTTCCGGCAGAGCATAGGTGCCTGGCTCACTTTTGATGCCGGGGTCAGGGTGGACCATCATTCCAGTATCGGAACAGAGTGGGTGCCTCAGGCAGGTCTGTCGTTTCATCTGCCCTGTGCGGTCGAGCTGAAGGCATCGGCAAGCAAGGGCTTCCGTTATCCTACTCTCCGGGAGATGTATATGTTCCCTCCGCAGAATCCGGACCTGAAGCCTGAGAGGATGTGGACATACGAGATTTCCATGTCGCAGCAACTGCTCAGGGGCAGGCTGTCCTATGGGGTCAATGTGTTCTATATAGACGGGGACAATATGATTCTCCGTCTTCCCAATCCGGACGGGGCGGGGATGCTGAATCAGAATTCCGGCAGGATCGGCAATGCGGGAGTGGAGGCCCAGGTGTCCTGGCGCATTGCGGCGGACTGGTCGGTGAACGCCAATTACAGTTTTCTGCACATGGACAGTCCCGTAGTGGCCGCACCGGAGCACAAGCTTTATGCGGGCGGCCTCTTCACGCACGGCCGATGGTATGTTTCCACAGGCGTACAGTATGTCGCGGGGCTGTATACCCAGGTCGGAGACAGTCCGGAGCAGGAGGATTTCGTGCTCTGGAATGTCAGGGCCTCGTTCCGTATTCTGGACTGGATGTCAGTCTGGGTGCGCGGCGAGAATCTGCTCAACTGGAAGTACGAGATCAACGCCGGATTCCCGATGCCCGGAGCCAATGTCATGTGCGGGCTTGATTTTAAGTTCTAATTTTGTGAAAAATGGAAAAATATTGCTAATTTTACCTCATAAAGTATTAACCCAACTAATTTATTACCCCATTATGAAAAAAACAGCATTGAAATTGTGGATGACTGCCGGATGCGCCGCTCTTGCGCTGATGGCCGTTGCCTCTTGTGAAGAGGACAGGACCGGCGGTACTCCGGTATTCGAACCTGCCTATGAGGGCGCGGTATATGCACTGCCTGAAGGCGGAGAGTACAATATAGTGTACAGGCTCGAGAATCCTGTAAGCGGCGGTACGGTGTCGGCATCGCCCGCAGGCGGATGCGACTGGATCAGCGATATCAATACACTTGTTGCCGATACAGTATTCTTCACCGTAGCTCCCAATGTCTATCCTTATGAGCGTCAGACTACCATGACGCTGGTTTACAACTATTCCGGTGCCGATCCTATCGTATTTACGGTTAATGTCGTGCAGACCGAGGCCAAGGAAGGAAGCACATATCCGGATGCTTTCACCATTGAGGTTCCGGAGAATGATATTACGGCCACTACGGCGCGTGTGATCACCACATGTGCCTATGAGGACCTGACCTGGTTCGGCAATATTGCATCGCAGGTCGAGGTGGATCAGCTTTTGGGCGGTGACAAGAGCGATGTCGAGGCCGGTAAATCCTATATCAACCAGTACCTGCAGTATCTTGCAGAGATTTACAGCATGCCTCTGACGACGATCCTTCCGGATCTTCTTTTCGAGGGAGCCATCGAGGATGACTTTACATTCGAGGGCCTCTCTCCCGAGACGACATTCCATCCCTATGCGGTAGGAATCGATATGGAAGGTACTGTGCTTACATCAGTGTACTGGGGACCTGAGTTCACGACCAAGAAGCCGGAGCTTGTGGATGTCACATTTGAGGTGACTGTCACTCCCGGAGTGCAGAACGCCACTATATCCGTGCATCCCAGCGATCCTTCTGTATATTACCTGGCGACCGTCATGGACAATTCCTTCTACGAGGCCGGCTACACTGACCAGGAAATCATGATGGAGCTTATATATCAGGCACAGTATGCATATAATGGAGATCAGGACATCACTATAGGCGGTATGTTACCGAGTACTGAATATATAGCGGTCGTATTCGGTATAGATATAGATCAGCTTGTGTACATTACCGATATGACGAAGAAGACATTCACCACCAATGTATCGCAGCAGACAGACGCGGCGGTTACGGCAAGTATGGCTAATTATTGGTCAATAGAGGGACTTGCCGGATACAATGCCTCTTATGCTTTCCCGACGACTAACGGTGCCCTGCTCGGAGCTCTCGATTTTGAATTCAATGAGTCGGCCACATCCCTGTACTGGAATGTGTTCCAGGGAGACATGACGGATTATTCCGCAGACCAACTGGAAAATTTTGTTCTTAACTATAATCCTTCCTTGAGTTATAAGGGTGATCCGGCGGAAATCCTGTTCATGGATTACGGGGAATTTACGGCAGTCGTGCTGCCTATGGATGCTTCCGGCAATTACGGAACAGCTACCGCTTATCTGCTGAGTCTCACAGAGGAAAGCGTGTCTACGGATTATACTTTGTTCGACGAGTACTATCAGGCGCTTATGAACGCACAGCAGAGCTTCGCAGTACCTGCTAAGGTTTCCCGCCCTGCCGCCGCCGAGCAGAAAGAAGTCGTTACACTCAGTGAGAGCTCATCCCTGAGAATCTACAGATAGGGATATTACCGGTATATGAAAATGGGTGGACAGCATCTGCGCTGCCCACCCATTTTTATTTTGTACGGAGAGAGATTACCAGATCATGACTCTCTCGCTCTCGGGTCTCCACATGGGATCGCCCTCGGTGATGCCGAATGCCTCGAAGAACTGGGGGAAGTTCCTGACAGCTACATTGACGCGGTTCTCCGCGAGGGAGTGCACATCCAACTTGTTGAGGCGTGCCTTCTCCTCATCGGTGGCGTTCTGGGCCCACAGATGGGCATAGCCGATGAAGAATCTCTGCTCCGCGGTGAGGCCGTCGATAGGTGCGGGCTCATTGCCGGCAAGGGCGTTTTGAAGGGCTGTCCATGCTACGCTGATACCGCCCTGGTCGGCGATGTTCTCACCGAGAGAGAGGGCGCCGTCGGCGTATACGCCGGGCAGAATCTCGACCTCGCTGTACTGTTTCTCAAGTATGGCGGTCTTGGTCTTGAATGTGGCCTCGTCCTCGGGGGCCCACCAGTTGCGCATATTGCCGTCCTTGTCGAACATGCGGCCCTGGTCGTCGAATCCGTGGGTCATCTCGTGTCCGATAACGACACCTATTGCTCCGTAGTTGACTGCGTCATCGGCGTCCGCATTGAAGAAAGGAGGCTGGAGGATGGCCGCAGGGAAGCAGATCTCGTTGGTAGTGGGATTGTAGTAGGCGTTGACGGTCTGAGGAGTCATGCCCCACTCTTCGGGATCGGTGGGCTTGCCGAGCTTGCTTATGTTGTCGTTGAAGTACCACAGGCTCGCTGAGCGCAGATTCTCGTAGTAGCTGAGCTCGGGGTCGATGGTCAGGGTGCTGTAGTCTTTCCACTTGTCGGGATAGCCGATCTTGACAGTAAATGCGGCGAGCTTCTCACGGGCATAGGCCTTTGTCGCGTCACTCATCCAGTCGAGCGAGTCGATGTGCTGCCCGAGGGATATCTGGAGCTGCTGTACCAGGTCGAGTACTTTCTGCTTGTACTCCTCGGGGAAGTATTTCTTGACATACATCTGGCCTACGGCCTCTCCGAGTACGCTGTTGGGCACGCTCATGGCGCGTTTCCATCTGGGTTTCTTCTCGGTGATACCGCTCATCTGAGTACTGTAGAAGTCAAACGAGATGTCATAGAAGTCGTCAGAAAGGCTTCCTGCCGAGCCGTTGATGAGTCCTGCCGCCACATAGTCCTTGAGCTCGTCAAGCGAGGCTGAGGCGAAGAGCTTGCTGAATCCGTCGAAGAACGAGGGCTGCTGCACGATGATCTTCTCCTGTGCGGGTACGCCTATCGTCTCGAAGAAAGCGGCGAAATCAAAGCCGTCCCATCTGCCGCAGATCTCCTCAGTGCTCATGGGATTGTATATCTTGGTATAGTCGCGGTTCTCCACGCTCGTCCAGGAGAATCCGGCCAGACGGTCCTCTATGCCCACTGCATTGGCCGCTTTTTTCTCGGCGTCCCGGTATCCGCAGAGCGTGAAGAACTTGGTCAGCATATCCTGATATCCCTTGCGGAGTCCTGCGTTGGCCTCGTCCACATAGTAGTCGCGGTTACCCATTCCGAGTCCGCCCTGAACCATATACAGAACCTGTGTCTTGCTGTCCATGAGGTCGGATTCGACGCCGTAGCTGAAAAATCCTCCGTCACCGGTCTTGCTCAGCTCTGCAATCTCCCTTGCGAGGGCGCTTTTGTCGGCGGCGGCATAGATACGGTCGAGGTATTTGACGATGGGCTGGCCGCCCTCGGAATTGAGCCTTACGGAATCAAGGCCCTGTTTGTACAGGTCGACTATCTTCTGGTCCACCGTACCGGGCTCGGGAGTCATGGCCGACATCTCGGCAAAAAGATCGTTGATGCGTGTGACATTGTTCTCGCGCAGAACATCGAAGGATCCGAAGCGGGCGTATTCGGGCTTCAGGGGATTCTTCTCGATCCATCCACCGTTGGCGTACTGAAAGAAATCATCGCCCGGGGATACTGTCAGGTCCAGGTCCGTCATGTCTATGGCGGGGACTTTCTCTGCTTTCGGCTGGCATGCTGCCAGCATCATCATGGGAAGCATAAGTGCAAATGACTTTCTCATTGTTAAAAATATTTTTGATGTTAAAACGGTCCGTGAATATAGAAAAAAAACCGGCAGAATATCTGTCGGTTTCTTATCGGAACAGGTGTTCGTCAGAACAGGTCTTCCGATGATACGGTCAGTTTCTTGCGGCCGTGACGACGGCGGGCTGCGAGTACGCGGCGTCCGTTAGGAGTGGACATACGCTCGCGGAAGCCGTGTTTGTTGCGGCGCTTGCGCTGTGACGGTTGAAATGTACGTTTCATATTTTAGAATTCTATTATTTGTCAGTAAAATGGAGCGCAAAGTTAGTGCTTTTGCTTGAAAATGCAAATAATCTTTTTACTTTCGAAAAATTCTTCCTCAAAAAAGTCGGAAATGTCGGAGACGGAGATGCTTTCGGGCGGTATTCCGCATTTTCTGACGCAGCCGTCTATCTCCTCCCGGAGGTCTCCCCCCTTGAGATACAGTATTCCCTTCGTGTACAGATGACGCGTAAGCGGGATGAACTTGCTCAGCTCCGTTACGGCCCTGGAAACCACATAGTCGGATTTTCTGCCCTTGACGGCTTCCGTGCGGCTGCATAGAGGCTCCACATTGTCCAGGCCGAGGGCGGAGGATACCTCCGTTACCACCTTTATCTTTTTTGCAATCGAGTCGCAGAGGGTGAAGCGGCACTCGGGCATGAGCACGGCCATGGGGATGCCTGGGAAACCGCCGCCGCATCCGGCGTCGAATATGCTCGCGGGACTAAGGCCGGCCGTGCGGATATATCTGACCAGTGCGAGGGAATGGAGCACATGGTGCAGGTAGAGATTGTCCATGTCCTTTCGAGATATGACATTGATGCGTTCGTTCCATTCTCTGTAGAGCGGGCCGAGCATGGCCAGCCGCTCTCTTTGGACGGAATCCGTTTCCGGAAAATATTTCAGAATAAGTTCCTCGTTCATCGTTTTATGATTTTCTCCAGCAGTGCCTTGGCCCGGCGTATCCGGGTCCTGACGGTGTTGAGCGGCATGGACAGTTCCTCGGCAATCTCCTTGTATGAGCAACCGTGCAGCAGCCGCAGTCCGGCTATGCGCCGGTATCTGTCGGGCAGTGACTCTATGGACCGCACCAGGAGCTCGTAGGAGCGGCTGTCGAGTGTCTCCCTGTCCTCGTGGGCGACCTCTATCTCGTGGCTCTCCTCCATAGGCTCGTCGGCTTCGCCCAACTTGACGGTGGTGAAAGTGCTTTTGCGCCTAAGGTGGTCTATCGCAGTATTCCTGGCAATGGAGAATATCCATGTCCTGAACTGATACTCAGGGTTGTACTGTCCTATGCCGAGATATGCCTTGCGGAGGCTTTCCTGGCAGATATCCTCAGCGTCGGTGGCGTTGGCGCAGATGGACTGTATATAGGTGCGCAGCGGTTCGGTGTATATCGCCGCGAGAGCCGAGAAGGCGTCGGTGTCACCGGATACAGCCTTCTGTACCAGGAATTCCTCGCCGCCGGTCTGAGGGGCGGTGTTCTGTTCCATATTGTCTTTCATCGTCATAAGTCATGTTTAATGAGCCTCTAACCAGGAAGAGCCGCGGCCGCATTCGACGGTCAGGGGAACGGCCAGCCGGACAACATTCTCCATCTCCCTGCGGACCAGTTCCATGACGGCTGCCGCCTCCTCTTCCGGAGCGTCGAATACCAGCTCGTCGTGTACCTGCAGGATCATGGCGGCGGAGTATCCTCCTGCCCTGAGGGCCTCTGCCACGCGGTTCATGGCCATCTTTATGATGTCGGCGGCGCTGCCCTGTATGGGGGCGTTGATGGCATTGCGCTCGGCGAATCCGCGGACTGTGGCATTGCGCGAGCTTATGTCCTTTATGTATCTTTTCCGGCCGAAGATGGTGGACACATATCCCTTCTCCCTTGCTTCGGCCTTGGTGCGCTCCATGTATTCCGCGATGGCAGGGTAGTGGTGGAAGTATTCGTCAATCAGTTCTTTTGCCTCCTTGCGCGGAATCTCAAGCCTCTGGGACAATCCGAATGCCGAGATGCCGTAGATGATGCCGAAGTTGGCGGTCTTGGCCCTGCGTCTCTGTTCCGGAGTGACTTCGTCGAGACCGACCTTGAATACCTTGGCGGCGGTGGCGGTGTGGATGTCCTGGCCCTGCCTGAAGGCTTCTATCATGTCCTTGTCCCCGCTTATGGAGGCCATCAGCCGCAGCTCTATCTGCGAGTAGTCCGCGGATATGATGACATTGCCAGGCTCTGACGGAACGAATGCCTTTCGGATCTCGCGGCCCATCTCCGTGCGGATCGGGATGTTCTGAAGGTTGGGATGGGTCGAGCTGAGCCGGCCGGTGGCTGTGAGGGCCTGGTTGAATGTGGTGTGTACCCTGCCGTCCCTTGGGTCTATGAGTGATGGGAAAGGCTCGATATATGTGGATATGAGCTTCTTGACAGCGCGGAAGCGCAGTATGTCGTTGATGACCGGATGCCTGTCCTTCAGTTCCGAGAGGGTCTCCTCGTCAGTGGAGTAATTGCCCTTTTTGTTCTTTTTTGCCTTCGGGTCCAGCTTGAGCTTGTCGAACAATACGGTTCCGAGCTGAACGGGGGATGATATGTTGAGTCCCGGTTCGCCTGTTTCCTGCCGGATGCGTTCCTGAATGGTCTCAAGCTCTTTGCCCAGCTCCATGCCGTAGGCGGAAAGCATGCCGGTGTCTATTCGTACGCCGCGGTATTCCATGTCGGCGAGAACCCTGATCAGGGGCATCTCAATATCGCGGTAGATGCTTCCGAGAGACCGGTCTTTCTCGAATTCCAGAAGCATGGCCCTGTGCAGGGCCGGCATCAGGGATGCGTCTACGGAGTCTCTGTATACCTGCTCCGCAGCGTCTTCGTCCGGACTGCCGGCCGGAGCCGAGAAGAGGTCCGGTTCGGGCCCGGGCTCTTCAGCGGAGCCGCTACCGGAGCGGCATGAGTCCAGGCTCATGCCGAGGAAGGACGATACGAGTATGTCGAGCCGGTGCGGGGTCTCCGGATTGACGAGATAGTGCATCAGCTCTATATCGGCGAGTTCTCCTGCCAAAGATATGCCTTCACGGCGCAGAATCTGTATATACTGCTTGAGACTGTATCCGGTCTTGGTTATGGATGCGTCCTCGAGGATATCCCTGGCCTCAGCCGGACTGGCGGCGCCGAATACGGCAGGGCCGTCCTCAGTACCGGTATCCGCCGATAGCAGCAGTCTCTGCCGTCCTGCGGCCTCAGGACCTCTGAGAACGATGCCTACTTCTCCGGTCTCCCGGGCCATCCGCAGAAAATCCCCGTAGCCGCTGATATGTCTCATCCTGTACGGTCTATCCTGCGCGGCCGTACCAGGCCCATGGTCATGGCCGTTTACGGCTGACGGCAGCATGGCGAGCAGGGACGGACACTCGTACTGACTGAACAGACTGGCCGCTGCGGAAGGGTCCTGAATGTCCAGGCGCAGTTCCTCCTCGGTGCAGCCGGTGTCGACATCGGTTTTTATAGTAACTAAGAAACGGCTCATCTCCAGATGGCCTGCTGCCTCCCGCAAGGCCGCGGCCTGTTTGGCCGGAAGCTCGTCCAAATGGTGCATTATCCCGTCCACGGAACCGTATTTTCCTACTAATTTCCTGGCTCCTACCTCGCCTATGCCCTTGACTCCGGGGACATTGTCGGATGAGTCTCCCCAGATGGCCAGGATGTCCACCACCTGTGCGGGAGAACTGATGCCGAATTTCCCGCACAGCGACTGTATGTCCACGATCTCGTCCTCGCCTCCGCCCTTGCCGGGCTTTATCTGGTAGATATGGTCGGATATGAGCTGTCCCAGATCCTTGTCAGGGGATACCATGAACACATCGAAGCCTTTGGCGGCCCATGTGCGGGCCATGGAGCCTATCACATCGTCAGCCTCGTATCCGGGCGCCATGAGCACCGGGATGCCGAGAGAGCGGACTATGTCCGTCAGGGGCCCGAGGGAGTCCTTGATGACTTCCGGAGCCGCCTGACGGTTGGCCTTGTACTCGGGATATGCCTCGTGGCGGAATGTCCTGCACGGAGGGTCGAAGGCCACGGCCAGATGCGACGGCTTTTCCCTGGCGATCAGCTCCAGCAGGTACCGGGAGAATCCGAATATCACCGAAGTGTCGAGACCCTTGGAATTGATCATGGGACGGCGGATGAAGGCATAGTACATCCGGAACATGAGGGCGTGACCGTCTATGAGGAATAGTCTGCTGTTCATCATGAGGCGGATTATTCGTTGTCGGATTCGAACCACTCCACATAGGAGGTGGCCGTTTCATGCAGACGCAGTGAGTGCAGGCTTACTCCTGTGGGAAGCTCCTTGCGGATGATATCGGCGAAGTGCTGTATGAGATTCTCGCAGGTGGGCTGGAAGGGTACTGTGATCACTCTCTGGTAAGCTCCGGCTATCTCTTCCGCCATCGGGGCGGTGTCGCGGAGCAGGAGGGCGTGGTCGAATATGTCTATGATGTTGTCGGTCACTATCCGCTTGAGATCCGTGAAGTCGATGAGCATTCCGGACTTGGGAGTGCCGTCCGGATTGGACGGGGTGCCTTTTACGGTGACATATAGTATATAGGAGTGACCGTGGATGTGACGGCATTTACCGTCGTATCCTGTCAGGGCATGCGCTCCCTCGAATCTGAATTCTTTGGTGAGTCTGAGTGTTGGCATGGTATCTGCAAATACATCTGATGAACTTCCAAAGATAATAAATATTTCGGAAGTTTCAATTTACTTAAAATTTTTAAGTTTAGCTTTGCTTTTAATTACAAATTGTCTAATTTTGTGCATACTTTAATATTGAATTACTATGGCACTTGATCTTACCAACTTTTTATCAGACAATGCTAAGAGCATGAGAAGGTCCGCTATCCGTGACCTTCTGAACGTGGCCAACAGGCCCGAAATCATATCTTTCGGAGGCGGTTTCCCCAATGCAGTGACATTCCCTGTGGAGAACCTCAAGGAAATCATGATGGAAATCATGAACGAGATGCCCGCGAAGGTGCTTCAGTACGGATCGACGGAGGGAAGCGTGGCTCTGAGAAAGCAGATTGCCAAGAAATACGAGAAGGAGGGTGTTAAGGTTGATATCGAGAACATCCTTATCACCACCGCTTCACAGCAGGCTCTTGACTTGATCTCCCGTATTTTCGTAAGCCCCGGAGATACAGTTCTCTGCGGACTTCCCTCATATCTCGGTGCCCTTCAGGCCATCTGGTCATATCAGGGCCGTCCCGTAGGTATCAGGCATGACGAGGAGGCTGAGGCTGTGGTCTCAGCGCTCTGCGCCGTAGGCCAGAAGCCCAAGTTCATCTATGCTATCCCTGACTTCCAGAACCCTACAGGAGTCACCATGGACCTCAAGAGGCGTCAGGAGATTATCGAAGTCGCACGCAAGCATGACCTCATCATCATCGAGGACAGTCCTTACAAGGAGCTGCGCTATGAGGGAGAGTCATATCCCACCATGTATTCCATGGCTCCCGAGAGAGTGGTGCTTCTGGGTACTTTCTCCAAGACATTCGTGCCCGGTTTCCGCTTAGGATGGGTGCTCGCTCCCAAGGAGATTATCGACCGCCTTATCGTGGCAAAGCAGTCAGCAGACCTCTGTACTCCCATCTTCAACCAGGAGGTTGCCGCAAGGTATATGGAGAAAGGTTATTACGAGACCAATCTTCAGAAGACCATCGACCTCTACAGGCACAAGAGGGACCTGATGCACCAGTATCTGACAGAGTATATGCCCAAGGGCGTTACCTGGACAAGGCCGGACGGCGGTCTGTTCCTCCTCGTGACCATGCCTGAGGGACTCGATGCAAGGGAGCTCTTCGATATCGCCATCAAGGAGAATGTGGCCTTCGTCATCGGCGAGGTGTTCTTCTGCGACGGCAAGGGTCAGAATACACTCCGTCTGAACTTCTCGTATGTGAGCGACGAGGATATGCTCGAGGGTGTAAAGAGACTTGCCAACGCCATCAAGAAACTGATGGACAGCAAAAAATAATCCGGATACCGTTTTCAGGTACCGGACATGATTCAAAGGCCGTGACTGAGAGATCAGCCGCGGCCTTTAAGTATCTCCTCGGCCTTGGCCAGATCCTCGGGGGTGTCGATTGAGACTTTCATGCCGCTGGTCTCCACCACTTTGATTTTGCGGCCGTATTCGATGAAGCGCAGGCATTCTATCTTTTCCGATGCCTCGTTCTGGCGCATCGGCCATCCGGAGAACATCATCAGTGCCTCTTTGCGGAATGCGTAGATGCCGATATGCCGGAAATACATGGCTCCGGCTTTTTTGTCTCTCGGGTAGGGGATAGGGTTTCTCGAAAAATATACGGCGAAATCATCGATGTCGGTTATGACCTTGACATTATTGGGGTTGTCGATATCGTCCTGCTCCGTCATAAGTTCTTTCAGCGTACACAGGTCGATGCGCTCGCCGTCCTTGCCGTAGAAAGGCGCGAGAACCTTCTCGATAGTGTCGCGGCGCGTAAACGGTTCGTCGCCCTGGATGTTGACGACTATGTCGCAGTCCACATGCTCCACGGCCTCGGCTATGCGGTCGCTGCCGGTTTCGTGTTCCCGTATGCTCATGAGGCAGCGGATACCGGCGTCTGTTACGGCCCTGCGTATGCGCTCGTCATCAGTTACTACATATACTTCGTCAAAAATCCCCATGGAGGCGGCCGCCTCGCATGTCCTGACAATCACCGGCTTGCCTCCTAAAGGAGCAAGCATCTTGCCCGGGAAGCGGGACGAACCGTACCGGGCGGGTATCATAGCTATGACTTTAAGATGTTCCATGCCGCAAAGTTAGGATAAAATGTCTGGATTTTGCCGCAGATGTATTATATTTGTAGGACAAACCTAATACCTTTCATCTATGCTCACCACTCTCATTATCCTCGGACTGTCTGTCGTGTTCTTTGTCTGGGGAAAGATACGCTCCGATATCGTGGCCCTGTGCGCTATCATCGCACTGCTTGTGTTCCACATACTGACACCAGCCGAAGCGCTGTCAGGCTTCTCCAACTCTGTCGTTATCATGATGGCGGGACTGTTTGTAGTGGGCGGCGCCATATTCCAGACTGGCTTGGCGAAGATGATAAGCGCCAGGATACTGAAGCTGGCCGGCAACAGCGAGACCAGGCTGTTCCTGCTTGTGATGCTCGTGACATCGGCGATAGGCGCATTTGTGAGCAATACGGGAACTGTCGCGCTCATGCTCCCCATAGTGGTGAGCCTGGCGGCCAA
The DNA here is from genome assembly GCA_019116965.1 of Candidatus Coprenecus pullistercoris. GTDB lineage: Bacteria > Bacteroidota > Bacteroidia > Bacteroidales > UBA932 > Coprenecus > Coprenecus pullistercoris. The sequence continues at coordinate 71,712 of DXAT01000060.1, read as the reverse complement.
TGCCGGTGTCAGCTCCGGGCGTCTGCTCATGCCGCTGGCTTTCGCAAGCAGTATGGGTGGCATGATGACGCTTATCGGTACCCCGCCGAACCTTATCATACAGGAAACTCTTACCGGAGCCGGATATGAGCCGCTTGGCTTTTTCTCATTCCTGCCTGTAGGTCTGGTGTGTGTGGCGGTAGGAGTCCTTGTGCTTCTTCCCCTGACCAAGATATTTCTGTCCGGCAAGGGGAAAAAGGACGACAGTTCCGCTTCGGGAAAGTCGCTCAGCCAGCTTGTCAAGGAATACGGACTGTCGCACAATCTTTTCCGTCTTAAGGTCACACCCGGCTCCGGAGCCGCAGGCAAGACGGTCGTGGACTTGGATCTGCGTAACCGATACGGACTCAATCTCATGGAGATACGCCGCGGAGAGGGGGCACAGCACCGTTTTCTCAAGACGGTAACCCAGAAACTGGCGTCATCAGATACACTGTTTCAGACAGGCGATGTTCTCTATGTCTCCGGTGCTCCCGATTCGGTGAGCCGTTTCTCTTCTGAGCTGGGACTCGAGATGATGGACGACCATTCGCTCGAAACGGCGTCAGGACCCGGGAATCAGTTGGACTTCTACGATATAGGTATAGCCGAGATAGTGCTGATGCCTACATCCAATATCGTGGGCAGGACTGTCAAGGATGCCGGTTTCAGGGATAAGTTCAATCTCAATGTACTTGGAATACGCCGCCGTAAGGACTATATCCTTCACAATCTCGGCAGCGAGAAACTGCACAGCGGGGATGTGCTGTTAGTGCAGGGTACATGGCAGGACATAGGCCGTCTCGGAGGCGAGGATGCCGACTGGGTGGTGCTCGGACAGCCTATGGTGCAGGCCGCGAAAGTCACCTTGGATTACAAGGCTCCCGTTGCAGGTCTGATCATGCTGTTCATGATAGCGATGATGGTGTTCGATTTCATAAAGGTGGAGCCGGTTACTGCTGTCCTTATATCCGCAGTGCTGATGATTCTCACCGGATGCTTCCGCAGCGTGGAAGCCGCCTACAAGACCATCAATTGGGAGACAATCGTGCTTTTCGCAGGCATGATGCCCATGTCGCTGGCCTTGGAGAAGACCGGTGTGTCGGAGATGATCTCCAATACCCTTGTAGGCGGGCTCGGCTCCAATCCGTACATACTGATGGCCGGAATATATTTCACGACATCATTGATGACCATGTTCATCAGCAATACGGTCACGGCTGTGCTGATGGCTCCTATTGCGCTGGCATGTGCTCAGCAGGTGGGCATCAGTCCCGTGCCTCTGCTCTTCGGCGTGACAGTGGCGGCCAGCATGTGCTTCGCCTCTCCGTTCTCCACACCGCCCAATGCCTTGGTGATGCCTGCCGGTCAGTACACCTTCATGGACTACATTAAGGTCGGTCTGCCCCTCCAGATCATCATGGGTGTCGTCATGGTCTTCGTCCTGCCTCTTCTCTTCCCGTTCTGACAACAAAAAACAGAGGTCGGAAGTCCGGCCTCTGTCCCCTTGTGCGGGCGGGGGGACTCGAACCCCCACGCCTTGCGGCACCAGATCCTAAGTCTGGCTTGGCTACCAATTACAACACGCCCGCATCCATAATCGGACCGCAAAGATAGTATTTTTTCTTATATATGCTTACCAGCGGTCAGTGTCGGCGTCTATCTGGCGCAGGAGCTCGCGGACGGCCACCTCGAGCTGTTCGTCACGGCCGTCAATCACCTCTTCTGTCTTGTTGCGGACGAGGAAGTCCGGTTCCAGCTGAGAGTTTTCCAGGTAATGTCCGTCGCGAGTACGGTATCCGATGACAGGTATTCCGAAATACATCGTGGGGTCCTGCAGGGTCTCCCAGTTGACAGATGTCATCGTGCCGGGTACAGGCATACCTACTATCGAGCCTATGCCGCGGTATCTGTATACCCATGGCGTGCCGTGGGCGTTGGAGTAATTGGACTCGCATACCAGCATGATCGAATGCTTGTTGTAGCGGCGTGAAGGCATATCGCATACGACCGTTCCCTGAATGACCTGCTCCAGATATTTCTCTCCGCTGAAGAGGATCTCGATATCCTCGTGCAGGCGTCCTCCTCCGTTGTATCTGGTGTCGATGACGATGCCGTCACGGAGATTGTACTTGCCGAGGATATCGGCATAGACATCACGGTAGCTGTCATCTCCCATGGAGCGGATATGCACATAGCCCAAGCGTCCGCCGGAGAGACTGTCCACTTCGGCAGCGCGGCTTTCGACCCACCTCCGGTACAGCATCTCGTTCTGCTCGTAGCCGGAGATAGGCTTGGCCACTTCGTTCCAGCGTTCCTTGGTCGCCGGGTCGTAGAAAGAGAAGAGCACATAGTCACCGGTCTTGCCGTTGATCAGAGGGAACCAGTCCTCACCGACGAGTATCTTCTCTCCGTCGATGGCTTCCAGGATGACACCGGCCTTGACTTTCGAGCTGCTTACAGCGAACGGGCCGTCCGTCAGCACCTCGTCTACGCGGAGACCGTCGCCGTCATACTGCATGTCCATCAGCAGTCCGAGGGCAGGAGTCGCTTTCTCGGCCATGCGTCCGCCGTAGCCCGAACCGGTGTGGGACACATTCAGCTCACCGAGTATCTCGGCAAGCATCTCGGAGAAATCGTAGTTGTTGTTGATGTGGGCCAGGAACGGACGGTAGTCCTCGCGTAACTGCTCCAGGTCTACTCCGTGGTATGTGTCGGTGTAGAATTTCTTTTCCTGCTGCCTGAATACATGGTCGAACATATAGGCTCTTTCGGCGGCACGGTCCAGTTCCATGGCCATGTTGAAGTTGACCGGTTTTACCTGCTTGCTGCCGATATTCATGATCTGGGGGCGGTGGCCCAGGATGTAGAGATTCTTTCCGTCCTTGTCAAAGGCCAGGGAGGCGTAGGATGTGTTGAGCTTCTTTATCAGCGATACGGCTCCGGTGCGTGTGGACAGTTCCCAGAGGTCGAAACCCTTTTCGAAGGCGCTCAGGAAGTACAGACTCTCTCCGTCCTCTGTCAGAGCTGCCGAGGCAAGGGTGGAGGACATGGGGGTCAGACGCATGATGCGGTGCTCCAGGCCTGCGAAGTCGATCTCGATGTCCTTGTCCTCCTCCGCAGTTTCTGCATTGTCGGCGTCCTTCTTGCCCTTCTTGTCCTTGGACGCTTTGTCCTTTTCTGCTTTTTCAGCTTCCTTGGCTTTCTTCTCAGCTGCCTCTTCTTTCTCCTTGTAAAGGGCGAACTCCTCCTCGCTCATGTTGAACCTGTCGTAGGTCTCCCTGTTCATGAATGCGATGAAAACATCGTCCTGACTGCCCCATGAGGCGTGAGACCTGAGGCCCAGGCGGTTGGATATGAAGATGATGGCGTTGCCGTCCATCACCCACTGCGGCGAGTGGTCGATGTATCCGCTGTTGGTGACATTGTGGATCCTGCCTCCGTTCACGGCGGAGACGATACCTATGTCGCTGTACGGGTCGCGGCGGTTGGTGATCAGGGTCAGCGCGAACCATTTGCCGTCTGGCGACCAGTCGTACTGGAACTCACCGTAGTGCTGCGAGCCGTCTGTAATCTGACGGACTTTGCCGGACTCGAGATTGAGCACCTTGAGGATGTTGCGGTTCTCAATGAAAGCTATTTCCTTTCCGTCGGGAGAGAATGAGGGATACATGCGCTCGTTGCCGTCATCCTTGAGCAGGGGCTCCTCATCTATAAGTGTCGCATAGGCGAAATGCAGCTCGTCCTCATCGGCCAGCGTGGCCTTGTAGAGGTTCCAGCATCCGGTGCGCTCGGAGGCGTAGACAATCGTCTTGCCGTCAGGCGAAACGGTTATTCCCTCCTCGGCTGCCGCAGTTCGGCTGATCTGCTTGGTGGTGCTGTATTCGCCGGTGGTGGCGAACACTTCTCCGCGGCTCTGCAGTATGATCTCCTTTCCGTCATCGGAGAAAGCCATCTCCCTCACGCTTCCCGGACTGATGACGGCAGGCTGGTTGAGGTTGTCGTTGACGATACTGATGTTTACCTTTGAGGGTTTGCCGTCCCCGGAGACGGTGTATATCTCTCCATGGTATCCGAAGCAGAGGGTGCCGTTGTCGGCGCGGCTCAGGAAGCGTACAGGATGTTTCTTGAAAGAGGTGACGGCGGTTGCTCGGTCAGTGTCGCCCATGGATGCCCTGTAGACATTGAATGAGCCTCCGTCGCGCTCGCTCAGGAATACAATCTCTCCGTCGGATGCGAACACGGGGTCGCGGTCCTCACCGGGATTGTGCGTGATCTGTCTGTGGGTGCCGTCAGCCGCATCGTAGTAGAATATGTCCCTGGCAGCGGAGGAGGTGTGGTGCTTGCGCCAGATGTCCTCCACGCTGGTCCGGTTGTAGTACAGAAACGACTCTCCGTCGGTATCGAAACTGATGGAGCAGGCGGTGGCGGCCGTCACTAATTCGGGGCGTCCTCCTCCGACTTTGACGCGGTATACTTCTGTCAGCCATGGTGCGGGCCACATGACGCTGGACGCCGGATCCTGGATGGCGGCCGAGAAGTAGAGATACTTGCCGTCGGGAGAGAATGCCAGCGGAGTCTCAGTGCCGGAATGAGTGGTAAGCCGGGTGGCCTTGCCTCCGTCCACGCTCATGGTGAATATGTCCATGCCTCCGAACCTGTCGGATACGAAGGCTATGGTGCGGCCGTCAGGGGACCATATGGGCTTGGAATCATAGTCCTCTGTGGCGGTGAGTCTTACGGCATCACCGCCTGATACGGGTACATAGTATATGTCGCCCTGGTATGCGAATGCTATCCTGCTGCCGTCCGGTGAGATCTGAGGGTATCTCATCCACAGCGGAGTGTTGTCAGAGGTAGACGCACCGGCGGAGAATGCCGCTGCCTGCCCTGATATGAGACTTGCGGCGGCTAAGGTGAGTATAAGTATTCTTTTCATTCGGTATGATTGTTAATGGGTGTCTGGATTTGATGTTTTTACGAATGTGACGGTCGCCCAGCGGTCCAAGCTGTCTCCTCCGGTGCGCGTCAGGCCCTGCCGGGCGGCCTCTGCCTCTATCATGGCGCAGTCCTCCACATAGAAGCCGCTGGTAATCAGCCGGCCTTCAGGCCGCAGTCCTCTTGAGTAGGTCGACAGGTCCTCGAGGATGATGTTGCGGTTGATGTTGGCGATAATCAGATCGTATTTGCCTGCCTGTATGAGCGATGCGTCTCCGCATAGGGTGGTTATGCGGTCTCCGGTGCGGTTGCGGCGGGCGTTCTCCCTGGCGGAATTTACTGCGACGGGGTCGATGTCGATGGCATGTACCGGTACGGCTGCCTTCATCTTTGCCGCTAATATGGACAGAATGCCTGTGCCGCAGCCCATGTCCAGCACCTGCTTGCCCTTAATCTCTTTCTCGTGCTGCATCATACTTTTGATAATCAGTGATGTAGTCTGATGATGCCCGGTGCCGAAAGCCATTTTCGGGTCTATGACAATAGTGTATTTGGTCCTGGGCAGGCCCTTGTGGAAGGAAGCTTTTATGGTGCAGCGTCCGTCGATGACCACCGGCTCGAAGGACGATTCCCAAAGAGCGTTCCAGTTCTGCTCCTGAATCATGGACAGGGTGTGGCGCACCTTGAACTCCGTTTCGGGAATGAGGCCGAGCACTGTCCTCAGCTTCGGTTCGCTGAACTGTTCCCTGGGAATGTATGCTTTCAGATAAGGCTCCTCGGTCAGGTAGCTCTCGAACCCCAGGTCTTCGATCTCAGCGGTGACTATCTCGGCGTATTCTTCCTTGAACGGGGTGATCTCGATGGAGACTTCTATGTATTCCATCCTGCTTAGAAACTTTTGGCTATGGCTATGAAATCCGCCGCCTTGAGTGATGCTCCTCCGATCAGACCTCCGTCGATGTCCTTGCAGGCGAATAGCTCACGCGCATTGGACGGCTTGCAGCTTCCGCCGTAAAGTATAGTGATGTCCTCCGCCAGTGTGCCGAACTTTCCGGCAAGTGTGCTGCGGATGAACGCATGGATTTCCTGCGCCTGTTCCGCTGTGGCTGTCTTGCCTGTGCCGATGGCCCATACCGGCTCGTATGCCACCACTACTTTCTCCATCTGTTCCTCGGTGAGATTGAAGAGCACTTCCCTGATCTGGTTCCCCACCACATCGAAATGTCTGCCCGCCTCTCTCTCCTCAAGTCTCTCGCCCACGCAGAAGATGGGGCTCAGGCCGTTGGCAAGGGCCAGGGCTATCTTGTCGTTGAGGGTAGCCGATGTCTCGTGGTAGTATTCCCTGCGCTCCGAGTGACCGAGAATCACATAACGGCATCCGGCTGATGCGAGCATGGCCGCCGACACCTCTCCGGTGTACGCGCCCTTGTCCTTGTCGGCGCAGTTCTGGGCGGACAGGGCCACAGGGCTGCCGCTGATGATTCCGCCTACGCGGTCAAGATGGGTGAAAGGCGGCGCGAGTATGATCTGTACATCCGAGGGGACTTCATGGATAATGTCTACAATGTCTTTGGCAAGGGCTGCCCCCTCATCGATGAGGGTATTCATCTTCCAGTTGCCGGCTACGGTTTTCTTTCTCATATCAGTCAGAATTTAAATAAAGGCAAATATAACTCAATCTTTTGTAAAATAAAGGATTTTATTTACTTTTGCGCACTTATCCAGTAAAGACAAAAATTATAAACGATATGGAAGTAAAAGAATTAGTAAATGACGGACTGACGATAAGACTGTCATTCCATTTTGTAAAAGACGATTATGCTGACAGCAGAAAGAAAGCTCTCAACCGCTTCCGCCGCAATGCGGACATCAAGGGTTTCAGAAGGGGCATGGCTCCCATGGCCCTCATCGAGAGACTTTATGGCGGACAGGCGCTTGTGGAGTCTGTCAATCAGCTTATATCCGACAGTCTCAATAATTACATCGAAGAGCATAAGCTGACTGTCATCGGTGAGCCTCTTCCTGTTGAGGATACTGAGGCCAAGAACGATTTCGACGGCGGTGAGGAGTTCGACTTTACCTTCGACATCGCCCTGGCGCCCAAGTTCGACCTGACGGTATCCGCCGAGGACAAGATACCTTATTATACGATACCTGTCAACGACAAGGAGAAAGAGGAGTACAAGAAGATGCTCTTCAAGCAGTATTCCCGCCTGGAGAGCTGCCCGGAGGTAAAGGACGGTGATTTCGTTATCGCCGACATGACTCAGGGTGAGCGCAAGGTCGAGGGAGCGTACATCGCCACCTCCGTGCTTTCCGATGATGCGAAAGCACAGTTTGTCGGAAAGAAGACGGGAGATGTGATGGATGTGGATGTGGTGGCCACCTTCCCCAACGAGGCCGACCGCGCCGCCATGCTCCGCGTCAAGAAAGAGGAGCTCGCCTCGACTGAGCCGGTATGGCATCTGGAGGTCAAGGATGTGAAGAACTATGTGGACGCAGTGCCCGGCAAGGAGCTTTACGATGCTCTTTTCGGACCCGACAAGGTTCATGACGAGGCTGAGTTCGACAAAGCCGTGACTGAGCGTATGACTGACGAGTTCAAGCAGGAGAGCGACTACCGCTTCATGCTGGACGCCAGGGAGTACCTGATGAACAAGGCCGATATAAAGGTCTCCGAGGATTTCCTCAAGAGATGGCTGTATCAGGTCAACGAGGGCAAGTTTTCCAAGGAGGACATCGACAAGGACTTCCCCATGTTCATCAAGGACTTCAAGTGGCAGACCGTAGAGGGCCGCATCATGGCAGACAACAAACTCGAGGTTACCAAGGATGACCTGAATGCGGAGGCCCTGAAACTGGCCCGCTATCAGTTCGCCATGTACGGTCTCAGCAATGTGCCCGAGGAGCATCTCAAGGGCTATGCCGCCAACATCATGGCTGATGACAAGCAGGGACGCCGTATCGCTGAGAAGGCTCAGGAGAATGTGGTCCTGGACTTCGTGCGCAAAACCGTCACTTTGGACAACAAGGAGATCAGCTCGGCTGAGCTCCGCAAGATGAACCAGTAGTCCCATGGCTTCTGAGTTCGAGAAATATGCAGTGAAACACCTTGGAATGAGCTCAGCCCGTCTGGACTCATATTCCAAGGTGTATTCCGGTTATATCAACCCCACCATCATCGAGGAGCGTCAGCTCAATGTGGCGTCCATGGATGTGTTCTCGCGTCTGATGATGGACCGTATCATCTTCCTCGGAGTGGGTATCGACAACGATGTGGCCAATATCGTGCAGGCCCAGCTCCTGTTCCTGGAATCTACGGATTCGTCGGCCGATATCCAGATCTATATCAACTCTCCCGGGGGAATGGTTTACGCCGGTTTAGGAATCTACGACACCATGCAGCTCGTGGGTCCGGATGTGGCCACTATCTGTACCGGCATGGCCGCTTCGATGGCCGCTGTATTGCTAACCGCCGGAGCAAAGGGCAAGCGTTCCGTGCTTCCTCATTCCAGGGTGCTGATACACCAGCCTATGGGCGGAGCCGAGGGACAGGCATCGGATATCGAGATTGCCGCGGCCGAGATCCGCAAGCTCAAGGGCGAGCTTTACGACATACTTTCCGTACATACCGGGCAGACTGTGGAGAAGATTGCCAAGGATGCGGACCGTGATTACTGGATGACGGCATCAGAGGCATTGGCCTACGGGATGGTGGACAATATACTGCAGAAGAAAGATGAGCGATAGGAAGAAAGTGGACAAATGCGCTTTCTGCGGCCGGACCTCCGATCAGGTGGAGATGCTCCTGCAGGGAGGCGGCAGCTCCATCTGCGTGGACTGCGCCATAAGGGTGTCGGAATATGTGCATTCGATTTTCGGAGACGAGGTGTTCGATGGACGGCAGGAGCCGAAACCGGGCACACAGTCCTGCGAGACATTGAATTTTACACCACGGCAGATAACCGCTTTCCTGGACCAGTATGTGATAGGTCAGGATGCTGCCAAGAAGTCTTTGGCGGTTGCCGTGTATAACCACTATAAGAGAATCAATGAGGCTTTCAGCAGGAAGGAGGCGGAGGCCAAAAAGAAAAAGTCAGAGGCCCAGAAAGTGCTTGATGCTGAGAAATCGGCATTGGAGGCATTGGAGATAGAAAAGTCCAATATCCTGCTGGTGGGTCCTACCGGTACGGGCAAGACTCTTTTAGCCAGGACCATCGCCCGGATGCTCAATGTGCCTTTCGCCATAGTGGACGCTACGGTACTGACCGAGGCGGGTTATGTGGGCGAGGATGTGGAGAGCATCCTGTCCCGCCTGCTGCAGGCTGCTGACTACGATGTGTCCAGGGCAGAGCGAGGCATAGTGTTCATAGACGAGATAGACAAGATAGCCCGCAAGAGCGACAACCCTTCCATTACCCGGGATGTCTCCGGAGAAGGTGTGCAGCAGGCCATGCTCAAGCTCCTGGAGGGCAGTATCGTCAATGTCCCTCCCGCAGGAGGACGCAAGCATCCCGAGCAGAAGATGATACCGGTCAATACCACCAACATCCTGTTTATCTGCGGAGGAGCCTTCGAGGGGATAGAGAAGAGGATTGCCCAAAGGCTCAACACCCGTGTGGTAGGCTACGGTGCTCAGGAGAAGAAGGGACATATCGACATGGAGAACCTGCTCAAGTATATCGCTCCGCAGGATATGCGTTCATATGGACTGATTCCCGAGATAGTAGGCCGTCTGCCGATTGTCACATATCTCGATCCTCTGGACCGGGATGCGCTCAGGAGGATTCTCACCGAGCCGAAGAACGCTCTTGTCAAGCAGTATGTGCATCTGTTCGGAATGGACGGAATCAAGCTTGTCATAGAGGACGAGGTGCTGGACCTGATAGTGGATACTGCTCTCAAATACAAGCTCGGGGCCCGTGGACTGCGCTCCATCTGCGAGGCTGTGATGATGGATGCCATGTACGAGCTGCCGGGCAGCGGACGCAGGACTTTCAGGATAACGGCCGCATACGCGCAGGAAAGAATCAGCCGCTTCGCCGGTACCTTGTCGTAGGGTATATATCGCCTCGGCAATATCAAATAAATTTGCATTGCTCTCGGCTTCTGCGTATATTTGCCTACAGTAGTAATGTTAAAACAGATTCTGATGAAAAAATTGTCATTTATAGCAGTGCTGTCATTTATGGCGGCACTGTCGTTGTTTATGTCCTGTGAGGAAAGAGAGGGCGTGGAGCCTGCGGACAGGGAACAGCTTCCCACGCCTGTGCTCAGGGTTGCGGCGCAGGATACATCATCCTTCACCATATCCTGGGACATGGTAGCCGGTGCAGGCATGTATGAGTGCGAGTCCGGCGGCGAGGTAAGACTTGTCAAGGATACGGCCGTGGTCTATACCGGACTGGCCCCTGACTCCACATATGTGGTCAGTGTCAGGAGTATGCCTTCTGATACCATGTTGTTCCAGCCCTCATGGTGGGAGGAGATACAGGTGGTTCTCAAATCCGCCGGCCCGGAATATGACAATGACAAGAACTATATAGGAGAGGGCCCGATGTTCACCATAGAGTATGAGCCGGAGGACAGCAGGCGTATGCTTCACTGCTATGTCTATCCGGATGATCCTGAGATGTACTATTTCAGGGAGACATTCGACGATGAGTATTTCGATCTTCTCGGAGGCAATGCCGTGGATGTGTGGACTGCCGCGAAGGAGTCCTATGAGATGCAGTTCGGTTCCGAGGCTTTCAATATGCTGGCCATGCACGGTGACGACTACTGGCAGGTGGAGTATGAGTACGAGGAGCACCTCTACATCCTCGTGGCCGGAGTCAATATGAATCTGGAGAGGATAACCGACATGTCCATGCAGGTGTTCTATGCCGGGACGGTACCGGAGTCGGACATGACATTCGAAGTCGACTTCCGGGATGTCACCTCTTCTGGAGCAGTGGCCTATATCACTCCCTCCACCGATACCGAGAGCTACAGTGTGCTGATGCTTGAGAGCAGTGCGATATCCGATTATTCGCAGGAGGACCTGCTGGAGCTCGTGAAGGTAGGATACAAGGATTATATCGAGGACGGACGGGTATATTCGGGCGAGATGAGCATGACATACAGGGACGGCACACTGGATCCCGGCACATCATACACATTGCTCGTATTCGGCTGGAACACCCTGCCGAGCACCGAGATTTTCAAGTTCGAGTTCACCACCGGAACACCTTCTTCCAGCGAGGGCATGACATTTGACTTCAATGTGCTCGGCGTCCATCCCTACGAGATAACAGTCCGGATAGTTCCGTCTAAGGATGATGCCAGATACCTGTGTTTCCCTATGCCGCTTGCCGATTATGAACTGTATAAGGAGGACCTTCCCCAGTATGTCTATGACATCTGCAGCAATTCGATGAATCCCATAACGGTCGTGCAGTATCTGGATATGTTCGGCATGATAGGGGAGAAGGAGATGGTCTTCGACTGGTTCGACCACGGCATAGAACCCGGCGTTTCCTATATGCTGTGGGCTGTCGGAACCGATGTGGACGGCGAGGACGTGATATTCTACGAACCTACGGTCTATCCCGATGCGATTACCACACCCGCGGAGTAAAACAGGATAATCAACACAACACTTTATTTACCTTTTATTACCATGAAAATTAGACAGATTGTATCATTAGTGCTTGCGGCGGCCGTGATGACGGCTGTATCGTGTGAGCAGAAGGAGGAGAAGCCGGCAGTGCTCTCCGCCCCTGAACTGACAGTCCGGAATCAGACAGCCTCTTCATTCGATGTGACCTGGGCTGCCGTAGAAGGTGCGGACTCGTATGTGTATACTCTCAACGGCTCGGAGGAGAATGCCACGGAGGCTACTTCAGTCAGCTTTACCGAGCTGGAGACAGGCGATTATACGGTTAGGGTAAAGGCTGTGGCCGGTCAGTCGGAGTCGCAGTGGGCCGAAGTGTCCGTGACTCTTTCCGAGAGTGGCGTAAGCGGTGAGGACGGTTTTGAACTGACTGCCGAGACCGACGGTACAAAGCTTACACTGACAATCAGGCCCGGTGACAAGGAGATGCCGTATTTCTTCGATGTACTGCCCGAGTCCTATTATGTGAAGGATTTCAACTCGGACAAGGACGCGGCGTTTGACGGCATACTTGATGTGGCTGTCGAGAACTACGGCACCAGCGCTTTCGACATCATAGCATACAGGGGAGACACCACCTGGCGTGTGGACCTGGCCCAGTACGGCGAGCTCAATTACTTTGTGCTCCTGGCCGGTATTGACGACAATCTCGGCCTGACTACCGAAGTGACTGTCAAGGAGGTCAGTCTCGACATCAATACTTCATCCAATACCTTTGTCGTAAGCGACGATGAGGTGACTCAGACGAGCGTCACGGTATCGGTGGTTCCTTCGAACAGCGACCCCTATACATTCATCCTCACCGACTCCAAGAGCATAGAGGGTATGGGCCAGGCCGAGCTGCGCAGGGCCGTACTCCCCAAGACCAATCCGGAGGAGGTGTCCACGGCTGCGGAGACGGCGCGTTGGGACAATCTATCTCCCGCGACATCCTATTCGATACTGGTCTACGGTTACGATGACGGCGTCATCACCACCGATGTGTTTGTCCATGAGGTCACGACCAAGGAGGCTTCGGTAGACGAGGAACTCACCTTCGAACTGTATGTGGAACTTACCGGTCCCCAGATGGTGTATATGGAGGTGGACCCGTCCAACGACGAGGCGATGTATTTCTTCGACCTCATCCCTATGGCCACATACGAGAAGTACAAGGACGACATGGTTCAGTACTGTCTTGATGTGTGCGAGACCTGGGGACTCTCGCCTTCGAGATATTTCGGCCAGTTCGCATCGGTGGGCAAGGAGATTCAGGAGTACGATCAGCTCGAGCCTGATACGGACTACATACTCTTCGCAGTGGGCATGGAGATAGAGTTCAATGATGTGACATTCTTTACGCCTCAGTTCAGCGAGATAGTTCACACTGAGCCTATAGGCGGCTCCGGCGGGCTTCCCGAGCTGACCTTCCCCTGGTTTGAGTTCTGGAGCAATGACATGGACGAGATGGGCGTGCAGATAGACCCCGGTGTGGGCGGCGTGCCTTATGTGTTCGCAATCATCAATGAGGACGATTACAATACCTATTATCCTTCAGATCTGGCCGGTTATTTCAAGGCCCAGTATGAGGCTGCCGCCTACGACGGTACTTTCGCCGAGTACATCAACTCTATTGCGCATTACGGTTACTGGGAAGGAACGGTGCATGTAGCCTCTGGATATGTGTATTATATGGTGGCCGCCCCTGTGACAGTGGAAGGTAACAATGTCACATTCGGCGAGCCTCACGAGGCAGCGTACTCATTCGATCTTTTTTAAGAACTGCTTTCCCTGAAAATCAAACGGCGCTGCGGTCTTTATCGGACCGCGGCGCTGTTTTTTTGCGGCACTTCCATCCCGTCTGTCTGCTTGTCGGAGAAAAAAAACACAGCAGCCGGGAAGCTGCTGTGCCATGGTGTGTGCAGGGGCTTTGGGCCTCTGCTGATATCTCATATGTCAGAACGCCAGAATGAGACGAAGGTCAAACGAGTCTGCTTTCGAGTTGGACTTGTAACAGTACTCATCATTTCTCCAATATTTAGCGAACAGTGCGTTGTTTGTACTTCCGACGGATACCTCATTTGAAAGCCATGTGTCGGCTGCAAGGGATGCTCCGCCTGCGTTCTGGAGAAGGGTGCTCAGGTTATCGACATGGTCAAAGGATTCGCCGTTATAGTAGGGTCCGAAATGAGCGACGGCCTCATTCTCCGGATTGAGGAATAAAGTGAATTCGTTGACAGAGGGGATGAACCATCCGCTTGTTCCTTCAGGAGCAGAAGTGGAATATGTTGAAATGTATTGGGCCAAAGTCGCCAGATCCGGATTGGCTTCATTAAATGCCAGGAGGGTCTGAGTATTGGCATATCCGTGTTTGTTCCTATTCAACGCTAAATGATCATCAGAGAGTGTAGAGCTTATATTTTGATTGAATGCAAGTGACTGCTCATAGCTGATATTGCTTTCTGCCCATATGCTGACGCAGTTAGCAGGATCAGGCATCCAGTCTGCACCTGATTTTGTAACGCCCCAGGCAACATTGTTGATTGCGTTCAGGGCGACTACGAGGCCGTTGGTACACTCCGGATGGTCAGCGGCGAGCTTGGAATCGTTAGCGGTGGGGTCACCAGTCCAGAATACGACTCCGACTACTGTCTTGCTTGCATTGAGGTTCGTGCTCCATGTGCCGTCGGAATAGTAATAGTCACCGATATTGGGACCGGCAGGGTCCTCGCCGCCGCCGGTGGAGAATGTCACGCTGACGGTGAAGAGGTCGGCTGAGTAGACAGAGACGCCTTCAGCATCGGTGAATGTGACGGAGACCGAACCTTCGGCTACTCCCGAGTTCTCGTCAGCGGGAGCTGTGACGGTCAGGGAACCGTCAGCAGCATCTGCGCTCCAGCCTTCGGGAACGGTGAATGCGACGGTGATGCCCTCAAGCTCCTGAGCTGTGTTGGTGGTGTATGTGAAGACCTGGCTCTGAGCGGCCTCGAAGCTGACGGGGGAAGTGACATCCGCTACCGTAAAGAAGTATTCTACGGGCAGGTCGACGGAGACATTGAAGAGCACCTGCTCGTTCAGAAGCTCACCCTCAGTGGCCTCCTCGCTGGAAGTGAAGACGGCCTTGATATCGCCTGATGCTACGGCATTGGCTGTGGGATAGATGGTGAGTGTGCCGGCAAATGCATCGACGAACCATCCTTCAGGGCCGGTTATTGAATAGAGGTATCCGAAGCCGGGAACCTGGTCGGGGTATGTATAGTTGAATAACTGCTGGAAAGAGGATCCGGTGCCTTCGAAAGCTATGCTTTGAGGCAATGTGATACCCTCGAATACAAGTACATAGTCAGGGGCAACAGCCTCGGTTGTGGCGACTGTGACAGGCTCGCTGTTGAGGCGCTCTCCGTTGATGACGAAGTAGCATACGATCTCGTATTCGGTGCCGGGCTCAAGTCCGTAGACAGTTACGGACAGTTCTACGGGCTCTGCGTTGGTGGCAAGTTCGGCGGGCACGCTGATGTATTCGGCATCGGAGCCGGCTGGACGGTAGGAAACTCCGGTCTCGGTAATGGGATCAGTGCCTTCGTAGGTGTAGGAGTAGTTGATGGTGAAGCTGTCGTAGGTGATGTCGGCAGATTCCAATGAGTTGATTACGAGGTTGTCGGCTACTTCAGAGTCCTCGATGAGCACTTCGTTGTCAGGCTCGTTGAAGCCGGGGTTGATGTCGACGGTGATGTCCATGCCCTTGGTGAGGAAATTACCCCTTACATTGGTACGGTAGTTCCGGCGTACGGGTATGTTGGAAGCCTCGAAGTCAGCGCAGAGCTCCTGACCGTTCTGGTCGAGCTCAAGGGTGAAGTTGACAAGTGTCTCGTCCTCGTTGGGGGATGCGAAGATGTAGTCGAAGCTGATGCGTACTCCATCCTCGGGCGCCTGGCCCACTGCGGGGAAGTTGACCTCGGCGAACTCAGCGGGAGCTATGGCTATGCGCTCGGTACTGATGGTCTCCTCGAGGGCGTTGAAGCCGGCGGGAATCTCGGCATAGCTTACTCTCGCTACAGCGCCTGTGAGGTCAGTGCCTGCGGGCAGGGCATTGACATCGAGAGTGTAGAGATTGACCTGGCCGAACGGACGATAGAGGGTAAAGCTGAGTGCTCCGCCTTCTTCGATGGTCTCGTTGTAGCTGCCGTAGAATGCGTCGATCCCGTCATTGCTGTTGATGTAAGCCTCGGGGATGAGAGTTATGTCGGCAAGACCGTCAGCGGTGTTGTAGTAGACATCGGTGAATCCTTCGGTTGCCGAGCCTTCGGCGCAGTCAGCCCAGAATACGAAGTCATAGGAGCGGCCTGTCACCAAACGGACAGAGAATGTGGCCTGAAGACCTGCAATGTCGGCGTAGTGAGGTTCTCCGACGAGAGTGCCGTTCTCATAGATCTCGAGGATACAGCGGTTGACAAGCGTGCCGTCACCCGGGTTCTCGGCGCTTTTAACATTGATTCCGCTGGGGATGGCGACTGACAGTGTGACATCGGAGGGAAGTCCTGTGCCGGACAGCTCCTCCTCTCTCTGGCAGGATGACAGGCTGACTGTCAGAGCCGCCAGAAGCAACAGGATGAACGAAAGTCTGTTTTTCATGATCGTTTGGTATTAAATGTTAATGAATTGAGGTTAGTGTTTCTAATCGGGGAGGACGATTTCTATGTCATCCTCGAAACCGGGATCGATGCCGACGCCGGAGCCCTGCTCTGTGGTGAGGTAGTCCCCGCGGATGACGGTGACGCGGCCCTTGTAAATATCGGCCTTGATGCCGGAATATGTATTGATGCGCTCTCCGGTAGCCTGTTCGTAGAGGCTGAGCGAGATGTTGACGGTGGTGGATTCTCCGTTGACGAAGATATAGTCAAATCCCAAATGGGTCTCGTCCTCAGAAATCGGAGTGAGGTCAGTAAGGAAGCCTACACCTGTGTCGGTGAGGTTGGGCACACCGGTTACGGCATTGTAGCCTACGGGGCTGTACAGTGCATAGTCCCAGCGTATCCGGTAGGCCTGCCAGAACTCGTCGCTGAGAACTTCCGGGACAGCGTCAAGTCTGCCTGCAAGCTGCTTCGTGGCGAATTCGGCCGCGTCCTCCGATATGATCTCTACCCGTCCTACAGGGTATTCGAGGATACCTTCTACGGAGTCGGTGCCGAACCATCTGTCATAGGGGAGGTCTATCTCCATGCGCAGGTCATAGCATTCCTTCAGGTCGTCTGACCCGGTGTAGGCATTGTCCTTGAAGACTATGCCGCTGAGGTCGGACACATCGTAGACGCAGCCATCTCCTGTGCTGTCGGGAGAGCTTGCCGCAAATACGGCCAAGGTGTACTTTCCGGCGTGCAGCGATGCATCGAAGCTGACGGAGGCGATGCCGTCGGAGCCGCGTGCCGCTGAGGCGGTGTAGCATGCGACAGGCGTCCCGGTATTGTCTCCTTTGTAGAGCCAGGCTGTGAAATAAACATATCCGGACGGGCTCTGCGTCAGAGGTGCGGGTGTGCTGAGTCCGATATTGAGCGCAATCTCGGTCGGGTCGACAGCGGCGTTTTCCTCAGGATACTCGTGAACGCATCCCGCGGCAAGCAGGAGTATGGCCGGGATAATGCCTGCGGCCGTCAGAACTGATGTGAATCGTGATATTCTGTCCATACTTGACCCTCCTATAATTTATATATTAGAGATATGCCCAGACGGGTGATTCCGAAATAGTTCTTGATGCCGGTGCTGTAGGCGGCCCCGTTGTCGATGTTGTAGAAAGTCTGGTAGCGCGTCCACATATAGCCGGCACCGATATTGAATTCCATGCCCCAGTGCTCGTTGAATGGAAGCGCATAACCGTAGTCCACGCCGGCACCCCATACACCGTCGGTGTCCTGGAATCTTTCGCGGTCATTGACGGAGATATTGAACGCTCCGCCTGTGAGATGTACTCCGAAAAAGTGTCCCCTCATGGCCGGATTGAGCCAGTATCTTACGCCGGGCTGCATCGTGAATGTCCTGAACCTGTAGCAGCGGTCTACCGTGAACGGACTGTAGTATACCGGTATGTCGAGAGACCAGTGGTCGGCCAGCCTGACTTCGACTCCGAGGTTGGGCACGACTATGGCCCAGAAAGGTATGTTGGTCTTCAGCAGTACTTTCGAGCCGTCCCATGTGAACTCGTCTGCTGCGTTCTCCGGAACGATGACCGGCTCCGCAGGCACCGTCAGCGCGGTGTCGGTGATGACTGTGTCCTGAGGTGTGACGGGTGGAACAGTCGTGGTATCCGGCAGGGAGGTCATCACGCTGTCTGTATCCTCGACTGGTTTCTCACTCAGGACGAGAGCCTCTGCCAGGCGGATCTTGGGGAAGAGATGCTCGCGCATATACCACCAGCTGCGTCCTCCGGCTACATTCATAAGCTGTCTCTTGCGGCCGTCCACGACCCTGTTCTGACTGTCGAAGATCCAGACATCGGTGTTTACGAGAATCCCGAGGACGGTCTCGCGTCCGGGGACATCGGGATCTGCCTCCACTAAGGCGGCAAGCTCTTCCCATCCGATTCCGGTCTCCTTGATACTGATCATATCGGAGGGGATGTCTGAGCGGGCGGTGATGTAGTCGGCCAGATTCCGTGCTCTCTGTCTGGCTATTCTCTGAGAGGTACTGAAGTCTCCGGCAGGACATGACCAGGCGCATATCTCAATCTGTCTGAGCTGTCCTGAGGCGTGGGTCTGCCGCAGGATGCTCAGGAACTCCTCCATCACCGCAGGGTCTTCGCTGATGCGCAGGCTGACATCGGAGTCTCCGTAATGGAAGTAGACGGACATTGAGTCTGTGGCGGTGGTGATGGTATGATGCAATGAACCGTCACCGGCACCTGATGCCGGTGGCACAGAGCACATCATCATCCCGAGAACCGCCGTGAAAAGGGTTCGGAAATGATAGTTCAAGCTCATCTGTCAGTGATTGTAAAGTTTCATAATAAGTTTAATTGTCTGCAAGTTATGAAACTTTACCGAGAAGTCCAAATTTATTCGTATACGGGGGCGCTGACCGGAGGAAGCTCGTAGGTGGCGCTGCCCTTCGGACTGCGGACGGTGATGCCGGTGAAGTATATCTTGTCTCCGTTCTCCGCTGACAGAAGAAGTTTTTTCTGCGCGTCTGTGAGCTCCGGACCGTCGGATGCGGCGGACATGATGTCCTTGTTGCCGCTTCGGATAAGCACGGTCTCGAAACGGATGACCTGATAGTCGATGGCGACCGGCTCAGAGATTCCTGCTCCTATTCTGAAGGCGGAAGCGATGCGGCTTTTCTCTACAGGGACATTGCCGGTGTATCTGTCTCCGCCCTGCAGGAGTATGTAGGGCGAGGGAGTCGGAAGCGGCTTTACCCTGAAAGTCTGGGAACCGAGGTCTTTCCTCTCTCCGTTGCGGACGCAGCTCATGTGCAGGCGTACCCGGGAGCTTCCGGCATCGGGGCAGATGTAGTACCTTCCGTGCCTGAGTCCGCCGCTGCCTCCCTCCACCCGGTAGTCTATGGCATCGGGCATGATGCCTATGGCCATGATCTCGACTGGATTGTCATATTCCGAGTACAGTATCCGCTCCATGTAGGGATATGCGCTGACCACGGGCACTTCGATGGTTCCGTCCTTGTCCACTATTTTCTGGTCGCTGTTGATGAGCACATATCTGGACTCGGTCCCGGCAGTGTCCGGCCCGGAGCTGCGCTGCCTGGAGATGACGGAGAAGGCTATGTCGCGGAAAGCTTCGGTCTGCGATATGAGTATGTTTTCCTTCAGGGTGTTGAGATACACCATGCCACCTATGGCCGGCATGCTGGTGAATGTGGCTTTCTCCCAGGAGGTGAGCCTGCGGTCGTGCTCTATGCTCAGGCAGGAGGAGATGAGACTGCGGACATCCGGGTCGGAGACAGAGGCGAGGAGGGTGTCGCGGTATGCGGTGAGCCGCTCCCGCAGTATGGCGCCTCTCGGGTTGACGGCTGAGAGCATCACATCCGGGACGGCGTTGAGCTCTTCCATGTTCCTGAGCGAGTCGGCGGAGATGTATTTTTTCTTGTCAGCAGCCCTTGCGATGTCCTCCTTGAGACCGTCGATGTATGCGAGTAGGTCATTGGTCATAGAATCTATCCTTATCATGGCGCTGTCCGTAGCCGGATGTGCCTTGGCGATGTCCGAGCGGAGACTGCCGCTGAAAGAATGCATCTGTCCGATACGCGTTTTCAGCCCTCTGTCTAAAAGGGAGTATGTGTCGAGAGTATCGGCGGAGATATTGATGGCGAGCATTGCGATCAGAATGATGTAAACCAAGTTTATCATCTTCTGACGCGGAGGTAGTCTGTATCCTGCCATTATTTTCCGCGTTTGGTTCCCAAGGCGTCGAGCATGTCGCTGTATCTGGAATTGAGCTCTTCCAGCAGGCGGGTCATCCTCGCGGTCTCTTCTTTCATCCTGGCCATGGTCCCGGGGTCAATGGAGCCGCTGACGGCCTTCATGCGCTCCTCCTGTTCCAGA
The DNA here is from genome assembly GCA_019116965.1 of Candidatus Coprenecus pullistercoris. GTDB lineage: Bacteria > Bacteroidota > Bacteroidia > Bacteroidales > UBA932 > Coprenecus > Coprenecus pullistercoris. The sequence goes on along the minus strand of DXAT01000060.1, from coordinate 51,574 downwards.
TATATGCGGTTGAGGCTGTCCACGCGTTCCCTCATGGTCTCAAGTCCCTGCATATATTGTTTCCGGGCGAGTTCGACGGCGTCCTGGGCGGTGCCCTTGCCTCCCTCTCCGGACTTTTTCAACTGAGGGAAGACCTTCTCCCATTCGTAGATTTCGTCCGGGGTGTCGAAACCTGATATGAAGAATATGAAAACCTCAGTGAAGAGGCCCACCATCAGCAGCACGCTGTCGAAAGGCATGTGCGCTATCTTGAATACGGCGCCGAGGATTACCAGACAGGCTCCCCAGCAGTATGCGAAATTGTAGAATTTCCTGCCTGCATTGCTCTTGAGGAATTTTTTCAGATTCATGGCTCTCTGTCTTGCTATCTTAAAAAGATTATTCTGGCATTGCATCCGGTGAAGTTGCGGTATCCTGCCTCTTCAGAGCAGAATGACTCGATGCGTTCCGGGTCGATTCCGTATTTGTCCACGAGAAGCTTCTCGAGTACCTCGGCCCTGCCGTGCATGAGCCGTTCGCCTGCCTTCCGGTCCGCCAGATTGTCGCTGAATACGATTATTCTCACATTGAAATCCGGGTTCTCGCTCATCCACTGGCCTATGCCGTCAATCTTCCTGCGCTGTTCCTGGCTGATGAATGTGCTGAACTCGTCGAAGTAGATGTCTATGGAGAGGTCCTCGGTCTCAGGCGCGATAATCACCTGCCTGTCCTCATCTTCCTTCTCCATACGCCTTTCCAATTCCTTTACCCGGCGGGAGAGCTCCTCGATGCGTGACTCGTAGTACTGCCTGTCGCTGTCCCTGTGTCCGTACTTGTGCGGTGTGATCCTGAACCGTACGCCTATGGAGCAGTCGAAGCCGAAGAACAGATTGAATCCGGGAGTATAGAATCTCTCCATCGTATATGACATGACCTCGGCGTAGATGCCCCATCTCGGTGAGAAGTCGTAGCCCATCTGCGCTCCGATGTTGAGCGACACGGCCGGGGTGTATTCGCAGCCGTGGTACGGATACCGTACGAAGTTCATGGACGGACCGGCGGAGAAGCTGAACGAGAACGGGCTTTCGGGGTCGTAGGACCTGGGGTTGAACAGCCGTACCAGATTGAGATTGTAATCGGCTCCGAAACTGTAGTATCGCGAGGAACTGTTCATGCCGAGGCGTTTCATGCCGGCCTGGAAGTTGAACCTGAGTCCGGACCAGGAGTCGAACCAGGTGCCTCCGTGTATCTTACCGACGAAATATTTGCCTGAGGCGCTGCCTTTGAGCAGAATCTGTTCGCCTCCCATCACCGACAGATACCAGTTGGCGGAGGAAAAGTTCCTGCTGTCTGGCGGCACGGTGCCCTGCTGCGCGCGGGCATTGGTTATCGATGTGCATAGTACGGTGAATATGACGGCAGACGCCGCTGCGGCCCTGATGAGGCCCCGGGTTAAAAGTGTGCTCATAGTTTTCAAGAAAGCGCAAATATAACTAAATATTGTGTATATTCGCATCTTATGCGGACAATAGGAAAGATAACGGCTGCGGTACTTTTCCTGATGGCCTCAGCCTGGAGCCTGAGGGCGCAGTATGATGTCGACCATTTCTTTTTCAGGGCGCAGATGGCTCTCAGCGAGGGGCGGTACACGGACGCTGTCAACAGCTGCAACATAATCATCCGGATAGATCCGTCACTGTACGAGGCGTACTTCTACAGAGGCATAGCGAAATACAACTTAGGGGACTTCAAGGGGGCCGAGGCCGATTTCGACAAGGCCATAGAGCTCAATCCCGTGTACACCCTGGCTTATCATTACAGAGCCATCACGCGCAGCCGTACGGGGCGGTACGACGAGGCCATAGCCGACCTGGAGACGGCAGTGGAGCTGCGGCCAAGCTACTACGGGCTGTATTTCAGCAGGGGAGTGACCTATTTCCTGTCGCAGCAGTTCGAGAAGGCGGTGGAGGATTTCAACCGCTTCATCATCCGCGAGCCCAATGCTCCAGACGCCTATCTCAACCGTGGCGCCTCGTATCTCTTTCTCGGGGACACGGCGGCCGCGATGAAGGACTACAACCGTGCCATCACGCTGGACGCGTTCGATCCGGAGGGATATATCCGGCGTTCGAGGATATACTATGCCCGCCACATGCTCGGCGAGGCGGTCTCGGACCTGGACCACGCCATAGCGATAGATACGGCCAATACATTCGCCTATTTCAACAGAGCGCTGATGCGTTACGAGATGAAGGACTACACGGGAGCGCTGAGAGATCTGGACGAGGTACTCTCGCGGGAGCCGGACAATTCGCTGACGCTGTACAACCGCGCCCTGATACGCTCCCAGCTCGGTGACTACGACAGAGCTCTCGAGGATTACGACAGGGTGCTCGACATCAATCCTGAGAATGTGCTGGCGTATTTCAACCGCTCGATACTGTTTACCGAGACAGGGCGGTACATGGACGCCGTGGATGACCTTACGAGGGCGATAGAGCTGTATCCGGATTTCGCCAAGGCCTATATGAACCGTTCGTATGTGAGGAACATGCTCGGCCAGTATGCCTCGGCGGAGCAGGATTACGAGACGGCCCAGGAAAAGATAGAGCGTTACCGCAGCCTTACGGCGGACAGTGCGGGCAGGGCGGCATTTGCGGACACATCCCGCAAGTACGACAGGCTGCTGGCCCTGGACTCGGATTTTGCCCGCAGTGATTTCAACGACGCCCTGCTGCAGGAACGCAATGTGGATATCGATCTCAGGCCCATGTTCAGGTTCGTCGTGGCGTCTTCTCCGTCCGTGTCCGTGTCTTTGGCGGACGGCCATGAAACCGGATACGGTCCGGACATGGAAGACAGGGATGGGGAGACCATGCCGCTGCTGCTCAGCAACCATTACAGGGATGCGGGACTTGAGGAGTTTATCGGGCGCATGCCGGTCGGAGTGGAGCTCTCCTGCAGGCCCTCTACGGTGAAGGCCGTGGACAATTCCAGGCTTATGGAAGCGGTGGAAAAGGAGGCTGAACGGACCGGCGATGACGGTGTGCTCTTTGCCAAGGCTTTGATAGAGAGCGACAGCAAGCGTTTCAATGCGGCCCTGTCCTGCTACGACGAGGCTATAGCGGCGGCACCCGGCGAGGTGTTCTACTATATCAACCGCGGTGCGCTGAGGGCGGAGATGATCGACTTCCTGTCATCGATAGAGAGCAATGTGCAGGTCCTGACGCTGGACAACGCCGGCACTGCCAGGGCCAGGGTCCGGGACGGCTCGTCCATGACCTATGACTATTCTGCGGCAGTGGAGGATATGCGTACGGCAGCCTCGCTGTATCCGTCTTTTCCGTATGTATATTACAATTTAGGCAACCTGTACTGTCTGTCCAACGATATGCCTGAGGCCATAGTCCAGTACACCAAGGCCATAGACCTGTATCCCGGTTTGGCCGAGGCTTATTACAACCGAGGCTTGGTGCTTATCTATGTCAATGACCGCGAGAAAGGCTGTATCGACCTGAGCAAGGCAGGTGAGCTCGGCATCGTGGACGCCTACAGTGTCATCAACAAGTACTGCGATCCCGAATAGATTGCTGGAGGGAAAGAAAAAGCTCCGGTGCTTGCTGGCATCGGAGCTGCTGTATGTAATGAATAGATGTTGCTGTCGAGACGCGTGCCGTACTTTAGTTCGTGGTGTTGTCGCGCACACACCGGAATTTAAGGTTTGCGGTAAGTCCGTATCCATTACCTCCAACGAGAAATACATTACCGTCGTATCCGAATCCATAGCGCTGTCCGCTTGCGTATTCAGTACCGCTTTGTCCGTTGAATGAGAATGATGTGTTGATACCGTATGTTCCTATACCACCGCCCCATGTCAAGTCTGTGACAGTGGACATCATTATAAGGAACTCGCGCTGATTGGGAATACGCCACCCTTCAGGGCAGGGATTTTGGTTTTCCTGGATTTTTTCGCCCATGAGGTTGTTATTCCATACCCATGAGTTGTTGTTTGTTGTGACATCACCAATCTTTACATCAAAACGGCGGTAAGGACGGTTGTTCTGACTGCGCTCGTTGTCAAGAGGCAGATTGATACCGTCATCCTGTGAGGTACGAAGTGCTCGGCTGTTTATGGGTAAGGTACTTACTGTGTAATAACTGTCTCCGTTTGAATCATAATGTATACCAGAAACGGATGCGTAATGGGTAGGAGCTTCGTCCGACATGGCAATATCTATACCGAGGTTTCTTATGCACCTGTAATCATAGGTATCTTCTTTTTCGTCTCCAGATTCCTGAATCTGGCTCCATGCAGTGCCTTCCTCAGACCAAAGAACCCAGAAGTTTGTGGTATTGTAACTATTTCCGGAATAGTAGCTACTGGTAACGAGATGGTTTGTCGTATCACCATTTCCCTGATACATCCAGGCGCTTTGCTCCAGGGCGGGCTGACCAATCCATAGGCCTGCTAATTGGTCTTTGGATGCGAGGAACCAGTAGATTTCATTCTTGTCAATGATATTATTACCATTGAGGTCGCGGTTACGCGTGATACATGCATGATATGCGTCACGATAGCTTGATTGCAGTGCATTTGCGTTTTCAACCCTTTCAGTGACAGTCATTACAGATGTCCATTGAATCTGCCCATCGTTGTCGTAGTTGTTGTTGCCTCCTATCCAGAAGTTGATAAAGTTCGTTCTGCCGTTGTTTGTAGTGTTGGTGCGGGTACCGACAGCGCCGTGTGAGGCAAGATATGTGAGTTTGCCTGTTTCGTTTACAGTCTCCAGCCCCCAGGCTGTGGAAATATTGGGGTCATCCGTGTTGTATATGGTTTTTATCGAACTCTGAGTGAGTGTGATATAAGCATTTGTAATCGAGGTGTTGTGGTCAGGACTATAGTTGATGTTGGTCATGGGCAGGATGTTGAGGGTACGGTTGCCCACATTGGTGTACTCTTTCCACAGAGCCAGTCTTTCTTCCGCACCTGAATGTTCATGCGCTGGCTCTCCCGGATGGATGTAGTCCTCTTCCCTGGGGTCGTAAAGATAGGTATACTCATCCACGAATGCGGTGATGTATACGAGGTTGCCGTCGAAGATGTAGGAGTCGGGCTCTTCGGTCATTTTGTACTTGAGATAGTTGATGAGCTGGTTGATATCCATCAGACAAGCGTCCTCGTCCAGTTCAGTGAGCCTTGTATAGTAGTAGTTGTTGTGATCGTAATTGCGGACATAGTTTTTAAAAGTAAGTCCGTTTCCGTCGAGATTGTTGCCCAAATCGTTCTTTATAGCTTCCCTGATCTGATCTTCACCGGTCAGATCGAAGAATTTGATGCCTCCGTCGTAGGCCTGTATGCCGGGGAATTTTACCATAGTGCGGCCGTTGTTGTCGCTGTCGAAATGTCTGTTGATGGCGAAGAGTACCCATTTGTAGTCGTAGGGGCGATTGATGAGACCTGTCTCAGGATTATACTCAATGGTGCCGAGAGGAGTCTCCGCACTCCACCCTGCCTCCGAGAGGTTCCGTTTGTCCAGCTCGAGAAGGACGCGGCCGTAGTGTGCGTCAAAGGTTACCTGACGGTTGGTGGAGATGGTGAGGTCTCCCTCTACTCCGGGTCTTTCCTCGGTCTGGGTGTCGACCTCGACTTCCATATTGTTGACTCCGGTTATGCGGACATTGTAGATGTAGCTGACATTGCGTCGCACATCGTAGTTGTTTACGGCCTCCTGGTTGTTGGCATCGTAACCGGTCTCACCGAGGTGGATGATGTAGGTCACATCGCCGTAGACTTCCTCGGTCTCTCCGTTTGAGTTTCTGCGGGTATAGGACAGATTGCCTGTAATCTCGACAAATGTGCCGTAGTCGGGAGCGTAGATGAACTGACGGTTGTGTACCGGGGTCTTCTTGTCGGGGGACTGTCCTTCCCAGGCCTCGCGCATGGCGTAAAGGGAAGACCAGTGGCCCTGTTCCTCGGGTGTAATCTCCTTTTTCGGCAGAGGCCTCGTCTCTCTCAGGTAGAAGGAGAACTCGCCTCCGACGCGGTCGGTGTATGTGGAGTCGAAAGTGTCGTAGGTGTCGTCCATCATGCAGGAGTATCCGGTCTGTCCGGCTGCCTGCGCCACTGCAGCTGCGTCCCAGGTGTTGTTTCCGCTGCTGCCTTTAGGCTGTTCGAAGAGGTATGTGACATTGGGCACATTGTGGACGCGGTAGATCATGTCGTTGAAAGCCACATTGCTTGCACCGGGGATATTGACCGATACATGGAACGATATCTTGGCGTCGATGCGTCTGAGCTGGAGGTTGACACCGATACGGTCTACGGTGACTCCGTTGTACGAGTCAGTGGCGTTGAGAGTCACGCCGTCCTGACTGGCTATCATCAGAAAGTTGGTCCTGAACACATTGCCCTGAGTGGCGAAGCTGACCTGCATGTCGAGAAGCTGGGCCTCGGTCAGATTCTCTGCCTTGAGCTGGGATTCGATGGTGGTATTGTAATTGGCCACGGCGTAGAATGTGAGCTCTCCGGAGAGGTCCGAGGCGCTTCCGGTAAAGTTGTCGAAGAATCTCTCGATGATACCCATGGAGGCTCCGGCCGTCTCCGAGTCTTTCTCGGTGTAGTTGGTTATCTGGTCATCGTATCTGTCGGGTTTCTGACCGCCGCCGACAAAGTAGCTTTTGCCGTGTACGCGCTCTCCCTGTGCGTTGAAAAGCAGGATGTAGAGGCCGGTGACCCTGTTCTCCTGACGGACGGACTGGCCGGCCTTGGTGAATACATCGATGTCGTCCACTCCGAAGCTGAGGGAGAAATCGGACAGTGGTACCTGCTCTACGGGCTGCAGACGGTCCTCGTCGCTGCGGGAGCAGCTGAAGCTCAGAACTGCCGCAGAGAGGAGTGCGATGCCGAGAATTATGTGATGTATATGCTGTTTCATGTTCATACCTGAATTATAGTGTTATTCGAAATCCGGAACATTGACGCTTACGGTCTCGTCCCAGTCGGAGACTGTGTATGTAAATGTGCGGTCTGTGTTGTCGTTGAGGGCGCACCATACGCGGATGGCGGTGTTGCGCTCGCAGGCGGGCAGGTAGACATCCTTGCTCTGCTGCTGCGCCGAGGGGTACAGGACAGGATCACTCCAGACCCAGTTCCAGTAGAATTCATATACTATGTACGATTTTTCCCACCACAACGCACCTTCAGTTCCATGATGGTCTTCGTAGCGATCGTAAACATATTCACCGCTGTCCTGACGGTGGGCGTAGTCGACGGTCAGGATTGTGCCCTTGCCGCCGGAGGAGGCGTCCTCTCCGGCCATGTTGCCACCGAAAGTGTTGGGAAATATATAGTAAGTCCAGATGTGGACGAAATATTCATCGGAGTAGAAGTTGTTGGGGATGCTGCCTATGGGGTAGTCCTTGAAGAGAGTGTTGTCGTTCTCCGTCCTGAAGTTGAACGGACCGGATACAGTGGTGACGGATGTTCCGTCGTATCCCGAATCTTCGGAATAGAGTCCAGCATCCGATACGGGCATGCTGAGCGTCATCCCGTCTATATTGTAGTAGCTGCTGAGTGAGCCTGAAACACTCGGTTTGTAACCATTAGGGTCGGGCATTGGGTCGCCATCGTAAATGCGTTCTGTTTCTGTTGTAGTATTGGTAGGTGTAGTACCTTTTACATCGCCCCTCGAGCGGAACCATACCTCTATCTTGGAGACGGCGCGGGTGAGCTCAAGGGGGATCTCGGTCCAGCCGGGTCCATCTACGGTGTAGCGCATGTTGATGCGGCCGGCTCCCGGCAGGTTGGTCATCGGGGTGTACCAGTCGGAGCTCTCGGCGGGACGCTCGGGGTTGAGTGTCACGCGTGAGGCCTCGAGTATATCAGGGGTGATGTAGTCCGGGTAATCGGCGGTGGATGTTCCGCGAAGGTCTATCGTCTCGCCGCTGTCCTGCTTCAGGATGAAAAAGCCCGGGTCGGGATTGGCGATGGCGTAGAAGTCGATGGCTCCCTCGTCGCTGAGGTTCATCGGAAATACATTCTCGCCTGAAGCGGTCAGGCCGGTCTCGTAGACATAGCCGACAAGGGCGTCTCCCTTGAATGCGAAGATGGCTATCGAGTTGATGTCCGTATCTTTTACGGCTTTGGTCTCAGGGGCTCCGGTGATGATGCGTACTACGGCATTGATATCACCAGTGCGGTCCTGTATGCTTTCGTTCATGCCCTTGCATGAGGGCATAAGTAATCCCACAGCACATACAGCTGCGGAAAGGACCGTCAGTTTTATAAATTCTCGTATGTAGCGTGAGATGTTCATTGGTTTGGTATAGTAATAGTTATACGATAGGGTACACAATCTCGCTGCTCCAGCCGATGACATCGATCTGTACGATGCCGTTCATGTTGGATATCCGTATGTCGAGCTTGATGGTAAGCTCGTCTCTTTCGGTGACATCTATTCCGAGAGTTTCGAGTATGTCGGCGAAAGAGCGTCTGTATAGTTGTTCTCCGGTGTCATTGCGGCGTATTGCAAGCTCGCTTACTGTGGAGTTGGGAAATTTGGGTACTCTGTAGAGAGTGGTATAGGTGTCCTCGGTCTCGGAGCTTACCGAGAGCTCGGGTACATAGTCTGTCAATTCCTCGGACGGGACATGGGTGAAGTCTATCCATGCGCTCAGATCCTCATGGGAGAGGGTGACGATGGCATCCGACGATGCAGGAACGGCCGTGGATGTACTCATCTGGTCGAAATTGTCCGCGTTGGCGAAGCCTATCATGTTGACAGCGATGGTGATGTGCGAGGAATTATAAATTACCGTATCCCGTACCGGTCTGAGGGTACGGGGTACGGTAATGGTCTTCTCGCCGAAGTACAAGGGGTCGATGCCCGAGCACTCGGTGCCTTCAAACCAGGATGTCTCGCCGATACGGGGAGTACTGCCCTCAGCTTCGATGTGGGTATTCTCTCCCGCGTTGCCCCAGCAGACGATACGGTATTCGCCTTCGAGGAGCCTCAGGTCGACGCCCTGCCTGGAGGCAAGGTCGGCTTCGGAGCATGTGACAGTCTGGACGAGATCTCCGTTCTGGCCGTAGATGAAAAGATCTACGGTCTTTATCCTCTGGGAGAAGATGTCCACAGGCTCATCTCCGAAATAGAGGAAATCCAATGTAACGGGAGTCTCGCAATCATCTATGTTCTCCCTGATGCAGGCTGTCGCACCGCACAGGAACAGGATTGCCAGTATCCATATCTGTCTTGTCCTTGCCATCGGCTTAAATTTTAAAGTTGAAACTGATTATTCAAATACAGGGTATACATTCTCAACAATGAAGTTGACAACTTCTACGGTTACGATGATGTTGGTAGCGTCAGTTGTCTCGGTGTCAACGCTGAGGAGTGCGGGGTTGATGGTGAAGTTCTCCATTCTGTATATCTTACCGGGATTAATGGTAACATCAGCCTCCTCACGACCAGCTGTGCTTCCGAATCCGATAACATTGACATAAGCCACATTCTCGGAGCCGGGGGTTACAGGCCACTTAACGGCAGCCTCAAGAGCGGAGTACAGTGAGTTGCTCTGGTCCAGAGCGCTCCATGCGCCATCGGTTTTCTGCTGGATGGCAACGATCTCAACGCCTGTCCCGCTGGGCTGGAACTGGAAGTGCAGCTTGGGAGCAGCGGCACCATCGGTGACGATGGCTGCATTGCTTTCGCCTACCTCAACTGCATTGTAGGGATAGAAGAAGTTGAAGGGGATGACCTTGTTCTGGCTGTTTACATTGCCGTCGAAGAGGAAGCTGTCGTGGGTGTACTCAGCGGGAACGAGAGATGCGTAGGCATTGCCCGCATAGTTGCTGTGCCTTATGGCATTGTTGAAGTCAGCCTTGTCTGTTGCGAGGATGCTCCAGTTGCCCTGTGCGATAGGAGCGGCTGAGCCGGAGAAGGTGGGTGTCTCGAAAAGTCCCCAGGTGTTGAGTGTTACCTCAGGCAGAAGCTGGGCCTGCTCGTAAACGGAGCTCATGTATACACCGGTGAGAGTAGCGTCGAAGTTGCGGTACTGTACGCTGTAGGTAGCGTTGGCCTCGGTGGTGGGAACAAGAGAGCCGCTCTCGTTCTGCTCGAAGTATACGGTACCTTCCTTGGCAATGGAAACGCCGGTAACCTCGATGCGGGAGAGTACAGGACGGATGACGATGTCTGCAAGATAGTAACGGCCTCCTGTAGCCTCTGCGTCAACGATGACCTCGCCGCCCTCTTCGCTTACACTCTCGGCAGCCTCGAGCTTGATGTCACCGCCGATGAAGGGAACGGCGTTCTGCGCAATAGCGGGATTGAAATCTTTCAGAAGAAGAGCGTTGAGATCACCGATCTTCTTGCCCTCTTCGGAAAGCTGGCCGTATGTGAGACCATCGATCATAGATCCGTTGGCTACCACATATACGCGGCTGATGCCTTTCATACCGAGGAAACGGACTCCGTTGGCAGTGGTGATGTTGTTGAAGATGGCCTGTGCGTCAGCGTCTCCGTCTGCCTCACCCCTGAAAGCATACTTGATGCCGTCGTTTGCGTCAGTGAAGTAAACATCGATGGTTGTGAAATCAGGTGTCTCGGTATTCCACTGATCACCGGGAGTCATGACGGCCTTGGTGTCAGCATCGAAGTTGAGGCTCAGGACGATGGACTTGTTGCCGTCATCGGTCACGATGCCTGCCTGTTCTTCCTTCTGGCAGGAAGTCAGAGCTGCTGCCACGCAGAGGGCAGCAAGCGGAAAGAATCTTAAAGTTTTCATGCTTGTTTTAATGAAGTGTTATTGATTAGTTTTATAGTTGTTCCATTACTTTCTGAAGCTCCTCGAGGTTGTGGGCTGCGCCCTCATGGCCGGCTTTGGCGGCGAGGGAGAAGGCGTTGAAGGCCTCCTGGTTCATGTCCTCTGAGGCATACAGTATACCGAGGGTGTTGAGCAGTTCGGGCTCATAGCGGTCGGTCAGCAGGGAGAACGCCTCGTCGGTCATGCCCTTGCGGTAGAGGGCTATGGCGGCGTTGTGTACGGCTGCGACATCGGTGGGATAGGTGGTCGCGGCTTCGAAGAGTACATCGAGGTATCTGGGATCATCCTCACCGTAGAGCTCTGCCACAGAGTACATCTCGTTGATGCTGAGCCAGTCGGGATGCTCCTCCCAAAGGGCCTCGGCTTCTTCGGGCGAGAAGTCCCTGAGGTTGTACTCGATGACATATTCGGTCAGACGCAGGTCGGGAAGAATGTCGGTTTTCAGTTTCTCGTAGAGAGCCTTGTCTTGCTTGAGTATCCTCTCGCAGCTGTCGCGGTTGTCCTCGCGGAGCAGGTTCCTCACGCGGAGAACAGTCTCGTTGGATGCGAGCTCAGGGTCGGCTGCGACGGCCTTGAAGAAGCCGTCCCAGTTCTCGGCGCCGTTTTCCACAACATAGAGCGAGTCGGGAATAGATGTGTCCATACCCTTGACATGGTCTGCCAGTGCGGCGGCCCTGTTGCGGGCAAGGGAGATGTTGAATCTCTCAGGTCCGTCGGGAGATGCGAAACCGAGGAAGCGTACGGCCTTTACGGTGAACAGGGTGTCGTTCATCGCCGTGCGGATGGACTCTACTATCTCATCGAGAGCCTCGGCGTTGTCCATGTAGTCGGGACGGATCTCGTATCTGTTGATGATGAAGTTCAGGTTGGCCCTGTGCCTTCTCTCACGGTGCTTGTCGTTGCCGGAAGGGCTCTGAATGAAGTCTGGAGCTGCGGACCACTGAGGCTGGTAGGGAGGAAGCACTTCAGCGAGGTACATCGTATCGGTGCCCTCGAGGCAGTCAGCACAGCCGTGTACTGTCTCATACAGGGCCATGCAGCCGTCGAGCATGGCGGGGTTGTAGGGAATCTCGCCCACATAGCGAACAGTGGACGGAGCCTTGCGGCCTGTCTCGAGTATGAATACTGAATCGAGGTCTGTAACGGAGGTGTCCCTGCGGTTGAGTACGGCCTCGCGCTCGGTTGCCTTTTCCCTTATTTTCCCGTATATATAGATAGGTGAGAAATAGAACTCCTCAGTGGAATCCTTGGATATAAGTGCCGGAACTATGCTTACGGCATGCTGGGTGGAAGCATGCGGCTTGTCCTTCCATTTGATGGCCAAGTCAATCTTGGCGGTGCGCTCACCTCCGGCGGAGTCGGATACCATGGTGACATCCGACAGCACCCATTCTATCCTGTCCAGATAAGATGTCTGGGCCTGTGCCCTGAGGGCGGTCGCAGCGGGTGCGGCCAGAAGAATAAGACATATCTTTAAAATAAATCTTCTCATCGCGTCTATGTTAAAATATCATGAAAACAAGACTTACTGCCAGCTTTGTGATGGAAAAGCGGTTGGAGCATCCCTCGGCGAGGAGGGCTCCGCAGCGGATACACTCGTACTGCTCATGCGTGGTGCCCACATAACCGACTCCGATCTCTGCCTCTATGCTCCATCTCGGAGAGAGTATCCAGTGGTAGCCGTAGCCGATACCGGCTCCGTACATCCAGCCTTCATAACGGTAGTCCTTGAGCTCCTTGTTGAGAGAGAAGGGGAAGAAAGGATCCGCCATGTTGAATTCGCCTCCGATGGCGTGCAGGGCGAGGAAATGACCGTTGAACGACTCGCAGAACCAGAAGCGGGCTTCCGGCTGCACCATCCACTGCTTCTGTTTGCGGTAGTCATTGAAGTCCCAGGCATTGTAGTTGCCGGAGATGTCAAGGCTCCAACGGGGTGCAAGCGACGCCTCGACCCCGAGATTGATGGTCGTGGTTAAATCTGACAGAAGGTTGGTCTTAACGGCCATCCTTTGAGCCGAGGCCGTAGTGGATACGGTCAGCAGAATACATGCCGATACGGCATACAATAATCTATGTATGAGTGGTTTCATCAAAGTTTAAAGGTAAAGGTCGTTTAGTTGTCGGGACTGCAAAGATAGTAATTATATCTGCAGCGACAACAAAAAGTTGTAAAAGTCGTCGAAAAAGTTGTTGCCTTTTTACCGTTTCGCCTTTTTAGATGTGCGTAGACGGGTTGACGCCATCACGAGCGCCTCGTCACGGGCGATGTACCTCATGCCGATGAATGTGAGGATGGCCGCGCATATCGGAAAGATGCACGGTACTGTGAACAGGGCGTCCTCTCCGAGCTTGGATGACCTCTGGAAGAAATATACGGCAAGTATTACCTGATATCCAATCAGAATCAGTGAGTTGAGATTGCACAGGCGGATCTGGCGGATACGGTTCCTGTACATGAAGATTACGGCAACGCTCAGGACGGAGCATACTATCTGGAAGATGGTGGTGAGGGTAAATCCCTTTGCGGCGGCGACGGCCACGAAGGGTATGGTGGTGTCCTCTCCGAGCCGTACCATGGGCGTGAAGAACATGGATATGAGGAGTCCTGCCGCTATGGCGAGGAAAAGAGTCTGTATTCTCTGTATCATGTCGGTCTTTTTTTATTCCTAAAAGTTGTAACAGGTCGCGAAAATAATAAAAAAATCCTATCTGTCAAGACGGCAGTTGCCGGCCTTGAGGTAGATGGCGGCATCCATGGAGGCGACGGTGGCCAGATTGACTATTTCCCGGACGGGCGCTTCCACCGAGATGAAGTGTACGGGTTTGTTCAGGCCGATCTGGATAGGACCGATGGCCTCTCCGGTGCCAGTCTCAAGCATCATGCGCCAGGCCGCGGAAGAGGAGTTGAGGTCCGGGAAGATGAGGGTGTTGACCTCCTTGCCGTACAGGCGGTTGAACGGGTATGTGCGGTCGCGCAGCTGCCGGTTAAGGGCCATGTCGATGCGCATCTCTCCGTCTACCGTCATCTCCGGGCAGCGTCCGTGCAGGATGTCCACGGCCTGATGGACCGCGGACGGAGTGCCGCAGTCGCCGTCGTTTAGGGACGATGCTGCGCCATTCTGCAGATTGGAGCCGAAGTTACTGTAGGAGAGCATGGCTATTACGGGATCGAATGCGTAGTACTGTACGGCGCCGGCGGTAAGGCGGGCTATGTCCACGAGGGTGGAGGCATCGGTGCGTTCGTTGATCATGGTGTCGGCCAGGAAGAATACGCCTCTTTTGGTGTTGAGTATGTGCATCGTGGCAAATGTGCTGAATCCCTCTCTGATGCCGATGATGTCGCGGGCGATGGAGGCTATTGCCGCATTGTTGGTGTATGTGCCTGCGATAAAGGCGTCTGCGTCTCCGCTCTCGACCATCATCATGCCGAAATAGTTACGGTCGAACATCTTCTCGTAGGCGTCCTGCCGGGTGTATCCGTTGCGGGCGAGTTTGGTGGCCAATGTCTGGGCGTAGTGTTCCCTGCGGGCTTTCTCGTCTGGATGTCTTGGATTGACCACCTCCACTCCGTCAAGGGAGAGTCCGAGTTCCGCGGCCCTCTTCCCGATCAGCTCGGCGTTACCGAGCAGGACTGGACGGCAGAGTCCCTCGGCGCCGGCCTGTACGGCGGCTTCCAACATGTTGTCAGTGTTGCCTTCTCCGAAGACCACCCGCATAGGCTGGCAGCGTGCCACATCGGCGAAACGGCGCACGAGCCTGTTGTCATATCCCATCATCTCCTGCAGGTGCTCCTCGTATCCGTCCCAGTCGGTAATCGGCCTGCGGGCCACTCCTGAGCTCATGGCGGCCTTTGCCACGGCCGGGGCTACTGCCGAGAGCAGCCTGGGGTCGAGAGGCTTGGGCAGGATATAGTGACGGCCGTAGCGGATGTTCTCGAGGTTGTATGCGGTATTGACCACGGACGGTACCGGCTGCTTGGCCAGACGCGCTATGGCATGGACGGCGGCGAGCTTCATCTCTTCGTTGATGGCCGTGGCCCGTACATCGAGGGCTCCGCGGAAGATATAGGGGAAGCCGAGGACATTGTTGATCTGGTTGGGGTAGTCAGAGCGGCCTGTGGCGAAGATCAGGTCGTCGCGGGAGGCCATGGCCTCGGAGTATTCTATCTCGGGGTCCGGATTGGCCAGGGCAAATACCACGGGCCGGTCGGCCATCGTGCGTATCATCTCTTTGGTCAGGACATCGCGCACGGACAGACCTAAGAATACATCTGCTCCGACAAGGGCCTCTGCGAGGGTGTGTACATCGCGGCGTGTGGCGAACGGGCGCTTCATGTCGCTGAGGTCGGTGCGGGATTCCGTGATGGCGCCCTTGCTGTCGCACATGACTACATTCTCCCTGCGTACACCGAGCTCTATATATAGATTGGTGCAGGCGATGGCCGCGGCACCGGCGCCGTTGACCACTAAGCGGATATCCTCTATTTTCTTGCCCTGCAGCTCTATGGCGTTGAGCAGGCCTGCGGCCGAGATTATGGCAGTTCCGTGCTGGTCGTCATGCATCACGGGGATGTCGCATTCTTCCCTGAGCCTGCGTTCTATCTCGAAGCACTCAGGTGCCTTGATGTCCTCGAGGTTGATGCCTCCGAAAGTCGGGGCGATGGCCTTGACGGCGGCGATGAATTTCTCCGGATCCTTCTCGTTCAGCTCTATGTCGTAGCAGTCCAGTCCTGCGAATATCTTGAACAGGAGGGCTTTCCCCTCCATCACGGGCTTGCCGGCGAGGGCTCCGATGTCGCCTAAGCCGAGGACGGCCGTGCCGTTGGAGATTACGGCCATGAGGTTGCCCTTGTTGGTGTATTCGTAAGCGTCCTCAGTTCGGTCCTTGATTTCCAGGCAGGGATAGGCCACGCCCGGGGAATAGGCTAAGGAAAGGTCGTGCTGGGATGAGTACGGTTTGGTGGGCAGGGTCTCTGTCTTGCCCGGACGGCCGAGGCGGTGATAGTCCAGGGCCGCTTTCTTATTGATGTTATTTGACATATCGGTGTTGAATGAGGTTGCGAATATACATAATTTACTTATTGGTAAGCCAAATTAAAATCCGTATCTTTGCCGCCCGTAAAACTGACAGAAATATGAGCGGAAACGAGATGACATCGAGGCAGGCCAAGTTAGAGGCTTTCGGCCGCCTTCTGGACATAATGGACGAGCTCAGGGAAAAATGTCCCTGGGACCACAAGCAGACCACCGAGTCGCTGCGTCCTCAGACGATTGAGGAGACTTACGAGCTGAGCGACGCCATCCTGCGCGGAGACGGCAAGGAGGTCTCCAAGGAGCTGGGCGACGTGCTTCTGCATATAGTCTTCTACGCCAAGATAGCCTCCGAGAAGGGCGAATACGATATCGTAGACGTAATCGACCGTCTGTGCGACAAGCTCATCTACCGTCATCCGCATGTCTTCGGCGAGGTCCATGTGGACGGTGCCGACCAGGTGGTACAGAACTGGGAGGAGCTCAAGACCAAGGAAAAGGACGGAAACAAGCGGGTGCTTTCGGGAGTGCCTGTCTCGCTGCCGCCGCTGCTCAAGGCCTACCGTATGCAGGACAAGGCCCGCGCCGTGGGCTTCGACTGGGAGGAGCGTTCCCAGGTCTGGGACAAGGTGGCCGAGGAGCTCGGGGAGTTCCGCGAGGAGCTGGGCCGGATGGACAAGTCGGACCCTGAGTCGGTGAAAAGGGCCGAGGGTGAGCTCGGTGATTTCCTCTTCTCGATAGTCAACGCCGCCCGTCTGTACGACCTGAATCCGGATACGGCTCTGGAGATGACCTGTGCCAAGTTCCGTCGCCGCTTCACCTATCTCGAGGAGCATACCATCCGTCAGGGCAGGTCTCTGAAGGACATGACGCTGGCGGAGATGGACGCCATCTGGGATGAGGCCAAGGCCTTAGAGAAAAATTCTGAGGACAATGCCGGAAAATAGTCCTGCCTGGCTCGAGCGCACCGCCCTGTTGGTGGGTGAGGAGTCCCTGCAGGCCATGAAAAACGCGACCGTAGTGGTCGCCGGTCTGGGCGGGGTAGGGGCATACGCCGCGGAGATGACGGCCCGCGCCGGGGTAGGGCGGATGATAATCATAGACTCGGACAAAGTCTCGGAGAGCAACCGGAACCGGCAGCTGCTGGCACTCTGCTCGACCATAGGACGGCCCAAGACGGAGGTTATGGCGGAAAGGCTTCTGGACATCAATCCGGAATTGCAGATAATCAAGGTGGAAGAATATCTGACTGAGGACAATATAGCTGCGGTGCTGGAACGCTCCTGCGCCGAGGCGGGAGTCGCCCGCCCGGATTTTCTCATCGATGCGATCGATACCCTGGCTCCGAAGATTGCCCTTATCGCCCATTGCGTCCACAGCGGTATTCCTCTTGTTTCCTCGATGGGAGCCGGGGCCAAATTAGATGCCACGAAGGTCCGTCTGACTGACATCTCGAAGTCCTACAACTGCCCCCTGGCCTTCATTCTCCGGAAGAAACTCCGCAAGATAGGCATCAGCAAGGGCTTTCCCGTGGTGTTCTCGGAGGAACTGCCCGACCGTGACGCCATTGTCCCGACGGAGGGCGAGCGCAACAAGAAGTCCCAGGTCGGCACCATCTCCTACATCCCCGCCGTCTTCGGATGTGTCTGCGCTCAGGCCGCCGTCACGCATCTTCTCGCCCGTCACTGATCGCCGACCTGCCTCATCCGCCATTCTGCCGTAGGGATGTTCACCCCTTCTGCAACGGCATGGAAAAGAGGGAGACACTGCCGTTGTGGTGAGTGGAGGGAAATGATGAAAGGTGTGTGAAAATTTTTGGAAAAGGTTAGGATTTTTCAGCATAAATATGTACTTTAGCAGTTTGAAATGGAAAGCAAACTATCTATTAATAAAATTTTTATATTATGAGAAGTAACTTTTTCAGTTGGGCTGCAGTAGCCCTGTCCACAGTGGCGCTGACCGCTGCCGTGTCTTGTAATAAGCCGGATGAAGGAGAAGAACCCGGTGCTGCTCCTACCGTAACCATTACCATGAGTGAGGTGGGAAGCACAACGGCATCATTCACACTCGCTTCCACAAACGCTGACCGTCAGGCTTATATGCTTGTGGCTGATGGTGAGGCCGTTCCTACTGCCGAGACTATCTTCGCCGAGGGAACTACAGTCGATGTCGCATCCACAGAACCCGTGGTTCTCGAGGGGCTGACACCCGAGACACAGTACACTGTCGCTGCCGCAGCGGCTTCGGAGGATGTTTTCAGTGCAGTTGATTCCAAATCGTTCAAGACTGTCAAGGAGGGCGAGGAGCCTGTGACCGGCGGACCTTCGGTTACACTCGACCAGCTCAGGGGTACCAAGACCGGAGTGTCATTTACCTTCACCCAGACCAACGCCGAGAAGATAGCCTACATCGCTGTCAAGGAGGCCGAGTATGCTCCCATGACTGCAGAGGATGTGTTTGCCAACGGTACTGAGGTCACCGACCTCTCTGTTTCGGAAATCAGGGTCGAGGGATGCGAGTCCGAGCAGATGTACTATCTCGTAGTGGCCGCAGCCAACAGTGACGAATATTCCGATGCTGTCTCCGAGACATTCGAGACTCTCAAGGACGATGTCATCGACCGCGACCTCGTGGATGTGGTCTACACGGATGTGGACATGACCGCCTCTTCTGCCGGAAACGGTCTGATGGAAGTGACGGCTGTTTTCACCAATGAAGGAACCGATACTCTCAGCGTGAATTTCTTCTGCAATTTTGATGAGAACAATATGGTGGCAGCCGGCGAGTACAGCGTGTCCGATACCGAAGATGCTGGCAATGTGGTTCCCGGTGCGGTATGGTTCGACGAGCACATCCTCAGCGGCAATGAGGGAACAGTGGCCAAGGCCGGAGAGAAAGAGGCTTCAGGCGTGGTGTACGGCTCCATGACTGTAGCCGCAGGCAATATCGCATTTGATTTCACATTTGATACAGACTTCGTCCTTACCGGATCATTCGCAGGAGACCTTAAGAACACCACTTCCGTAACGGGCTCAACCATGACCGAAGACATCCTTGATGTGACATTCGAAGGTATTGACCTGTTCCGCGCATCTACTTATTACAAGGGCTCTGCTTCGGGATTTGATGGCAGCTATGTGATATTCCAGCTGAAGAATTCATCATCGTCTGCGAAGGTCAATGATTTCCAGGCATTCGTGTACTGCGAGCCCAATGCGGTGCCTACCGGTACATTCGAGGTCAATACGGCGGGGGCTGAGGAGTACAATACATGGATTCCCGGAAAGGTCAACAGTGTCGGCAACAACATCGATGACTACAACGGCGGTACAGGCCTTATATACTACAATGAGAACGGAGAGAAGGTGTACTGCCCCGCATCGAGCGGTACTGTAACCTTTACCGAAAACGGTGACGGAACCTATACCCTCTCCTTCGACCTGTACGATGACTTGGGACATAACTTTACGGGCTCGTACACTTCTGATTCATTCCATGAGTTCTGATTCATTCTATGAGTGGTAGATAAGTCCGTTTTGTGAGACATGTGCAGGGCAGCCGGTGGCGGTTGCCCTGCTTTTTTTTGGTTTGTCGGCGCTTTTTCGTAACTTGCAGAGGATTTTGAGAAAAGACTTGACTATGACAATACGGGAGATAGTAAGCGCCGTACACGGCGAGGTGGTCTGCGGGGCGGACCGTCTGGATGAGAATGTGGAATATGCGTTTGCATCTGACCTGATGAGCGATGTGCTGACGATAAAGATCGACGGTTTTCTGCTTATCACGGGACTGGCCAATGTGCAGTCGGTACGGACGGCGGAGATGTCGGATGTGCGCTACCTGCTTTTTGCCAGGGGCAAGGAAGTGACAGGGGAGATGAGGACCCTGGCCGAGGACAACGGCATGGTGGTGATAAAGACGGATTACTCGATCTTCAAGACTTCCGGTATTCTTTACGGTGCCGGGCTCAAACCGGTGTATTGATATGAGAGCCGAGTACGATGTGGCGGCCGGGGATTTTACCCGTGCGGGCTATGCCTCCTCTGCGATAAAGAAGACACTGAAGCAGCTCGGCGTCTCTCCGGTCGTGGTCAGGAGGGTGGTGATAGCCGTATATGAGGCGGAGGTCAATATAGTGGCTCACTCCTATGGCGGCAGAATAACCGCGGATATAGAGCCGGAGGGTATCAATGTGACTCTGGCCGATACCGGACCCGGTATTCCGGATGTGGAGAAGGCCATGCAGAAAGGATTCTCCACTGCGTCGAAGGAAGTGCGCGAGATGGGATTCGGCGCGGGGATGGGGCTTCCTAACATCAAGGACAACGCGGATGAGCTGAGAATCGAGACCGAGGTGGGCAAGGGCACCACACTGCATATATTCATAAAGTTCTGATTCGGAGAGATGGAGCACAATACTTTTCATAAAGCGTTGGAGATACAGCCGGAGCTGTGTATCGGCTGCTCGCACTGCATCAAGGTCTGTCCGACCGAGGCGCTCAGGGTGTCGGGAGGCAAGGCCCTGCTGTACGCGGACTGGTGCATCGACTGCGGAAGGTGTTTCAGAGTGTGTCCGAACCGGGCCATCAGGGTGGTGGACGATGACTTGGCCGATATATTCTCCTATAAGTACAGGGTGCTGCTGGTGCCGGCCGTGTTCTATGCCCAGTTTGAGAAGAAAGTGCCTTCGGAGGCAGTCAACGACATACTCGGAGAGATGGGTTTCTCCGAGGTGTGTACTGTCGAGCAGAGCGTGGACACTTTGGCCGACGAGATAAACGCCTATGTGCGCGGAGCATCGGTCAGGCCGGTGATATCGTCGTTCTGCCCCGCTGTCATCCGGCTTATTCAGGTGCGCTTTCCATCGCTTATAGACCATATCATGCTGCTTCTGCCGCCGATAGAGGTGACGGCTCAGTATTATGTCCGGAAGTGGGTGAACGGTGGCGGAGACCCGTCGGAGCTCGGAGTGTTCTACCTGACCCCGTGCATCGCCAAGATAGCTGCGGTGAAGTCTCCCGTGGGCGGGTACGAGTCGCCCATCAGCGGTGTAATCAATATGGACTATGTGTACAACAAAGTGCTGTACGCCTATAAGAACAAGAATTTCCCGGCACCCGGAAGCGGGACGGAGGTGGTCAATGACGCCATATCGTCGAAGGGACTGCGCTGGCCGCTTACCGGAGGGGAGGCGTCCCTCGTGGAGGGCAGGGCGCTGGCGATAGACGGGATGAGCAATGTGATAGAGTTTCTCGAGAAGTTGGAGGACGAGGAGATCGAGGATACGGTGGACTATCTGGAACTGCGCGGATGCGATGAGTCGTGTGCCGGCGGCATACTTGTGCAGGGCAACCGTTTCCTGGTCGCGGACAATATCCGCTGCTCGGCCGCTTCGGCACAGGACCGGCACAGTCTTGCCAAGGAGTACAGGCGTCTGTGCTCCGCGCATATAAAGATGGATGCCGTGGAGCCCCGTTCGATGGTCAAGTATGACAGGGATATCAATGTGGCCATAAAGAAGATGGAGATGGCCGGTATGTTGCGGAAGATTCTGCCGGACATAGACTGCGGAGCCTGCGGGGCTCCGAGCTGCGAGGCTCTGGCCGCTGATATCGTGCGGGATGACGCCACGCTGAACAACTGCATCTTCATGCAGGCCCGTTTCGAGAAGGAGGGCTCGCTGCTGGTGGGCGAGGCCATAGACCTGATGGAGAAGGTGTGGGGCAAGGACCGTTTCATCAATAAGGAACAATCTAAAACAGAATAGTCATGACTGTAAGGGAAATAACGGATAGACTGGGCCTGAGGGTGTTTTCAGGCGCATCCGGACTGGACCGCGAGGTGACGGGAGGATATGTGTCCGACCTGCTGTCGGATGTGATGGGATTTGCCAGGGAGGGTTCGGTCTGGGTTACTCTCCAGACGCATAAGAATGTGATGGCAATAGCCACGCTGAAGGATCTGGCGGCGGTAGTCATCGTCAAGGGGCTTGAGCCGGAGGAGGATGCACGCGAGGTGTCCGATGAGGAGGGCATCCCTATCCTCGGTGCCGGTGAGCAGACATTCGAGCTCGCAGGGGAAATCTACAATCTTCTGAGAAACGGCTGATCATGGATGCATTCAGGGCGGATCTCCATACGCATACTTTCCTGTCTCCGTGCGGGGACATCGGGATGGTGCCGTCGTTCATAGTGGAGGCTGCCCTGAGGAATGGTTATGATATAATAGGCATAACCGATCACAATACGACCGTTCAGGCCAGGGAGATACGCCGTATGGTCGGAGACGGTGAGCCGTATATTCTCTGCGGAGCGGAGATAACGACCCGGGAGGAGGCGCACTGCCTGGCATTCGCCGATTCGGAGGAGAGTCTGGATGAGCTGCAGAGGTTCTTGGATGACAATCTTCCGAAGATACCCAATGACGAGGAGGTGTTCGGGTATCAGTTGGCTGTCAATGAGGCGGAGGATGTAATCTACGAGGCGCCTTATCTGCTGATATCGGCCATCGACAAGGGTATCGACGAAGTGGCTGCCTTCGTTGCCTCGATAGGTGGGATATTTATCCCCGCGCATATCGACAAGCCGCACAACTCGGTCATCTCGCAGTTGGGCTTTATCCCTCCGGGCCTGCCGTTCGATGCGCTGGAGCTCTCGGCGGGATGCGATGCGGAGCGTTTTCTCGATTCCAATCCCTGGCTCAGAAGGCTCGACCCGACATTTGTCCGTTCGTCGGACGCGCACTATCAGGAGGACTATTGCCGGGCGGTTACATATTTCAATATGCCGTGCCGATCGTTCGGAGAGATACGCAAGGCTCTTCACGGAGAGGACGGACGAAGCGTAGTGATATGAATGATCTTTCGATGCACATACTGGACATTGTCCAGAATTCGGTAAGCGCAGGGGCAACGCGGGTGACCCTGACCGTGGACGAGGCTCCCGCAACCGACATGCTGACCATCGTGATCGGCGACAACGGCAAGGGCATGACGGCGGAGCAGGTGAGCCGTCTGGCCGACCCGTTCTTCACATCCCGCACTACCCGGAAAGTAGGCATGGGCATACCGTTGCTCAAGCAGTCCGCGGAGCAGAGCGGGGGAGAGGTCAGGATAACCTCGGAACCCGGAAGGGGAACGGAGGTGACGGCGGTTTTCGGTTATTCCAATATAGACCGCCCTCCTTTGGGGGATGTGGCCAATGCGCTGATGCTGCTGGTCTCCTCCAATCCGGATATGGATTTTCTTTTCACTTACCGCTACGACGGAGAGGAGTATGTGCTGGACACCGCCGATGTCAGGGAGGTTTTCGGGAAGGACGCGCTGAGAGATTTAACAATTGTCAGAAATATAGAGGAAATGATTAAAGATAATATGCGGGAGATTAGGAATTGTTAAATATTTTCATAAAATTTGCATATTACAACACTAATTTATTAACCAAACTGTATGAGTAAGATAAAGTCTCTTGACGAACTTCGTCAAATGAAGGCCAGGCTCGAGAGCGAGATGGACATCCGGGAGAAGAGCAACAATCCCGAGAATCTGGTCCAGATACGCGTGGCCATGGCCACATGCGGTATCGCCGCAGGTGCGCGTACCGTGATGAACGCCATCATAGACCGGGTCGAGAGGGAGAAGCTGCCCGTAATCGTCACCCAGGGCGGATGCATGGGCTACTGTTACGCCGAACCCACGATCGAGGTAAGACGTCCGGGCGAGGATCCTGTCGTGTTCGGTCATGTCAACACCGACAGGGCTATGGAGATCGTGGATAAGTATGTCCTTCACGGCGAGCTCGTGGACGGCGTGCTTCCGGTCAACTATCAAACAATCCAGGATAAAAAATAGTCTGCCATGCCGAACTACAAGATGAGTTTACTGTGCTGCGGAGGTACGGGATGCCGTGCGTCCGAGAGCGTGAGGATAGTGGAAAGACTTAGGGAGGAGATAGCTGCTGCCGGCATGGACAACGATGTCCAGGTGGTCGTGACAGGCTGTTTCGGATTCTGCGAGCAGGGTCCCATCGTCAAGGTCATTCCCGACAATACATTCTATACCAATGTGAAGCCTGAGGATGCCGAGGAGATAGTACGGGAGCATGTGGTCAAGGGCCGTAAGGTAACCCGACTGCTCTATGAGGATCCCGACACCAAGAAGCATATCAGCGACTCGAAGCACATGGGCTTCTATCAGAAGCAGCTGCGTATCGCTCTGCGTAACTGCGGATTCATCAATCCCGAGAATATCGACGAGTACATAGCCCGTGACGGTTACGAGGCCCTGGCAAAGGTGCTTCAGGGTACGCCCCAGGAGGCCATAGAGACTGTCAAGAAGTCCGGCCTGAGAGGACGCGGCGGCGGAGGGTTCCCCACCGGTCTCAAGTGGGAGATAGCATCCAAGAGCCCAGGCAAGGAGAAATATGTGGTCTGCAACGCCGACGAGGGCGACCCCGGCGCGTTCATGGACCGTTCCATCCTCGAGAGCGACCCCAACTCGGTGATCGAGGCCATGGCCATCTGCGGTTACTGTATCGGAGCCTCCAAGGGTTTGGTGTATATCCGCGCCGAGTATCCCTTGGCTGTCAAGCGCCTCCAGATAGCCATGAAGCAGGCCCGCGACTACGGCCTTTTGGGAGACGACATCCTCGGCTCGGGATTCAATTTCGACATAGAGATCCGTTACGGAGCAGGTGCCTTCGTCTGCGGTGAGGAGACGGCCCTTATCCACTCCATGGAGGGCAAGAGGGGCGAGCCTACGGTCAAGCCTCCTTTCCCGGCGGAGAGCGGTTATCTCGGCAAGCCGACCAATGTCAACAATGTGGAGACCTTCGCCAACATCCCGGTGATCTTCCTCAAGGGTCCCGAGTGGTTCGCGTCCATCGGTACCGAGAGGTCCAAGGGCACAAAGGTATTTGCCTTAGCCGGCAAGATCAACAATGTGGGTCTTATCGAGGTGCCTATGGGTACGACCCTGCGCGAGGTCATCTACGACATCGGAGGCGGCATCAAGGGCGGCAAGGAGTTCAAGGCCGTCCAGACAGGAGGCCCC
Organism: Candidatus Coprenecus pullistercoris; assembly: GCA_019116965.1. GTDB lineage: Bacteria > Bacteroidota > Bacteroidia > Bacteroidales > UBA932 > Coprenecus > Coprenecus pullistercoris. Next base: position 26,689 of record DXAT01000060.1, on the reverse strand, counting down.
TCGGGCGGCTGTCTGACCAAGAAACATCTCGACACACCTATAGATTACGACAACCTTACCGCCGCCGGCTCGATGATGGGCTCGGGAGGTATGATAGTCATGGACGAGGATGACTGCATGGTGTCGGTGGCCAAGTTCTATCTTCAGTTCACCGTCGACGAATCCTGCGGAAAATGCGCCCCCTGCCGTATCGGCAACAAGCGTCTGGAGGAGATTCTCGACAAGATTACCAAAGGCAAGGGTACGATGGAGGATCTGGATTACCTCAAGAACCTCAGCAAGGTCATCAAGGACACAGCCCTCTGCGGTCTCGGACAGACCTCGCCCAACCCAGTGCTCTCCACTCTCGACAACTTCTACGATGAGTATGTGGCCCACATCGTGGACAAGAGATGTCCGGCCCACAAGTGCCGCGCCCTCAGGGTCTACGCTATCGATCCTGACCGCTGCAAGGGCTGTACGGCCTGTGCGAGGGCATGTCCCGCCGGAGCCATCAAGGGTGAGGTAAAGCAGGCTCATGTCATCGACACGGAGAAGTGTATACGCTGCGGCGCATGCTTCGACAAATGTAAATTCAATGCGGTAATCGTTCAATAATCGTAACTGAGATGGATACAATTAGACTTACAATAGACAATAGAGAGATCGAGGTTGAGAAGGGAACGACTATCTTCCAGGCTGCCAAGCAGATGGGAATAGATATCCCGGCTCTTTGCTACATGAAGTTGGACAACCTCGGAGTAGAGAACCGTCCGGGCGGCTGCCGCATCTGCGTGGTGGAGGTCGAGGGCCGCAGGAACTTAGCCCCCTCCTGCTCGACGGTCTGCACCCCCGGAATGGTGGTGCATACTCACACCATGAGAGTCATCAACGCCCGCAGGACCGTCCTCGAGCTGATTCTCTCGGATCACCCCAAGGACTGTCTGGTCTGCCCCAAGAACGGCCGCTGCGAACTGCAGGACTTGGCTGCCCGTCTTGGCATCAGGGAGATACATTCCGTGGAGAATGCGGCTGTCTCCACATACAAGAAGGATACATCTCCTTCTCTCAAAAGGGATATGGACAAATGCGTCATGTGCCGCCGCTGCGAGACCATGTGCAACGATGTGCAGACAGTGGGCGCCCTGAGCGCAGTGAACCGAGGCTTCATGGCCGTAGTGGCTCCGGCTTTCGAGCAGAGATTAGTTGACAGCAACTGTACTTTCTGCGGTCAGTGCGTGGCGGTGTGTCCTACCGGCGCACTTACAGAAGTAGACCATACCGGAAAGATAATCCAGGCCCTTATGGACCCCACCAAGAAGGTCATCGTGCAGACAGCACCGGCTGTCCGTGCCGCTCTCGGTGAGGAATTCGGCATGGAGCCGGGAACTTTGGTTACAGGCAAGATGGTGGCCGCCCTGCGCCGTCTCGGCTTCGACGAGGTATTTGACACTGATTTCGCAGCCGACCTGACCATTATGGAGGAAGGTTCCGAACTGCTTGACCGTCTCGGACGTTTCCTGGAAGGGGACAAGAGTGTCAAGCTGCCTATCCTTACCTCATGCTGCCCGGCGTGGGTCAATTTCTTCGAGCACAACTATCCCGACATGCTGGATGTGCCTTCCTCTGCGAAGTCTCCCCAGCAGATGTTCGGCGCCATAGCCAAGACATATTTCGCCGAGAAGATAGGCGTGGACCGCAAGGACTTAGTGGTGGTGTCCGTGATGCCCTGCCTGGCCAAGAAGTATGAGTGCCAGAGGGACGAGTTCAAGGTGGACGGCAATCCGGATGTGGATTATTCCATCTCCACCCGCGAGCTGGCATCGCTGATCAAGTCGGCCAACATCGACTTCCTCTCGCTGCCCGACGAGGACTTCGACGCTCCTTTAGGTGAGTCCACGGGTGCGGCTGTCATCTTCGGAGCTACCGGAGGCGTGATCGAGGCCGCAGTGCGTACTGCCTACGAGCTCCACACCGGCAAGAAGCTGGACCGTATCGACTTCAATGAGCTCAGGGGGCTCGAGGGCATCCGTCATGCCACGATCGACTTCAACGGTCTGCCCGTGAACATCGGCATAGCCCATACCCTCGGCAATGCCCGCAAGTTGCTCGACGGTATCCGCGCCGGCATGTACAACTTTTACGCAATCGAGATCATGGCCTGCCCCGGAGGCTGTATCGGCGGTGCCGGCCAGCCCTTCCATCACGGGGACAGCAGCGTGATAAAGGCCCGTATGGACGCCATCTACCGCGAGGACGCCGGCAAGGCTCTGCGCAAGTCGCACGAGAACCCCTACATCATCAAGCTCTACGAGGAGTTCCTCGGAAAGCCTCTGAGCGAGAAGGCGCATCACCTGCTGCATACTCACTATTTCGACAAACACGACTAATTCTTAGAGACATCAGTTATGGACAAGATAGAATTGAACAAATGTCAGAAAGACAAGATCGCCGAGATCTGCGCCGAGTTCCACAACTCTCCCGGTGAGCTGATCAATGTCCTGCACAAGACTCAGGGACACTTCGGCTATCTGCCCGAGGAGGTGCAGCGCGAGATAGCCCGCAATCTCCATATCCCCGTGGCGAAGGTCTACGGAGTGGTAACCTTCTACTCTTTCTTCACCATGCAGCCCAAGGGCCGCCACTCCATATCCGTGTGCATGGGTACGGCCTGCTATGTCCGCGGAGCGGAGGGTGTGCTGGAGGAGATCAAGAAGGAGCTCGGGATCGATGTGGGCGGAGTTACCCCGGACGGGAAATTCTCCTTAGAGTGCCTGCGCTGCGTGGGCGCCTGCGGTCTGGCTCCCGTGATGCTCGTGGACGAGAAGGTCTACGGTCGTCTGGAGCCCAAGCAGATCAAGGGCATCCTCGCCCAGTACGAATAGTCGTCGGTATCCGATATCATGGGTGGCTCCGCTGCGGCGGGGCCACCTTTTTATTTTTGCAAAACACGCGGAAATTGCTTTATTTTGCAAGTTAAAATGTTCGATTTTGTTGAAAAATGAAAGATAGATATACGGTCATGACATTGGAGGATGCTGAGGCATGCCTTTTCGGAGGACGGACTCTTGAGATTCCGGAGTCTGTCATGAAAGATGTTGAGGACTGTTATGAGTTTCTGAAACGCTTCTCGACGGACAAAGTAATATACGGTATAAATACCGGTTTCGGCCCCATGGCACAGTGGCGGGTGGATGATTCCAGTCTTAAGGAGCTGCAGTACAACATTATCCGCAGCCATTCCACCGGTGCGGGCAAGCCGTTGGACGATGTGTGCGTAAAGGCGGCCATGATGGCGCGCTTGGGTACTTTCGTGCAGGCGCGTTCGGGAGTCCATCCCGATGCGGTGCGTCTGCTTCTGAACTTCATCAATCTCGGAATATGTCCGATGATTCCTGAGCACGGCAGTGTGGGAGCGAGCGGGGATCTCGTGCAGCTGGCCCATATCTCGCTTGCGATGATAGGAGAGGGAAAGGTACATTATCGCGGAGAATGGAGAGATGCCTCTGATGTGCTCCGGGAGTGCGGTCTGAAGCCTGTGGAGATACATATCCGCGAGGGGCTGGCGCTGACGAACGGCACTTCTGTGATGACAGGTATAGGAGTGGTCAGCCACATCTATATGATGAGGCTGATTTACGCTTTCGTGCTGGCGTCTGTATGGGCCAACGAGGTGGCCTCGTCGTTCGACGACCTGATGTCAGAGGGACTCAACGAGTGCCGCAGGCATCCCGGTCAGCAGAAGGTGGCGGCCATGATGCGCGCCTTCAGCGAGGGCAGCAGGTGCCTGCTGAAGAGGGAACATGACCTGTATGACAATTCTCACGCCGCGGACAAAGTGTTTGACCATAAGGTCCAGCCATATTATTCGCTGCGCTGCGTGCCGCAGGTCATAGGACCGGTGTACGATACTGTCATGGCTGCCGGGAAGGTGCTCGAGGACGAGCTGAACTCAGCAAGCGACAATCCCATAGTCGATCCGGTCTCCGGCAATGTGTATCATGGGGGCAATTTCCATGGAGACTACATATCGTTGGAGGAGGACAAGGCCAAGATAGCCATGGTCCGTCTGGCCATGACGGCCGAGAGGCAGCTCAACTACCTGTTCCACGACAGGATCAACGGTATACTGCCGCCATTCCTCAATCTGGGCCGGCTGGGTCTCAATTACGGTATGCAGGCCTGCCAGTTCACGGCCACTTCTACTACGGCCGAGTGCCAGACACTGGCGATGCCCAATTATGTACACAGCATACCCAACAACAACGACAATCAGGATATCGTGAGCATGGGCACCAATTCCGCCCTGCTCTGCCGCAGAGTGGTGGACAATGCCTATCAGGTGGTATCCATTCTGTACATGGCTCTGGCGCAGGCCACGGACTGTCTCGGTATCCGGGATTCACTGGCTCCGGCCACCCGCGCCGAGTACGCCAATATCCGCTCCATGTTCCCGGCTTTCAAGGAAGACGAGCCTTTCTATGAGAAGATCGCCATGGTAGAGCGTTACCTGAGAGAGAAGACAGTAGAACAGTATAAACTATAATATTGGCATAATATGAGATACGCCCTGGTAACCGGCGGCTCCAGAGGAATAGGACGGGCCGTCTGCATGAAGCTCTCCCAAGAGGGCATCCCTGTGATTGTCAACTATACATCCAACGAGGAGAAGGCCCGTGAGACCATGGACATGATAGTGTCCGGCGGAGGAAGGGCGGAGCTGATGCGTTTCGATGTGTCGGATGTGGACGCGGTGGATGCTGCGCTCGGAGAGTGGGAGGCCTCGCATCCCGATGACTATATAGGCATACTGGTCAACAATGCCGGCATACGCCGGGACAATCTGCTCGTGTTCATGCAGAATGAGCAGTGGCACAGTGTGCTGGACACTACTCTCGGCGGATTCTTCAATGTTACCCGCAGGGTGATTAAGAACATGATAACCGGCCGCTGGGGAAGGATAGTCAACATCAGCTCGCTGTCAGGTCTGAAAGGACTGCCGGGGCAGTGCAACTACTCGGCGGCGAAGGCAGGTCTTATAGGAGCTACGAAGGCTCTGGCGCAGGAGGTGGCCCCGCGCAAGGTGACAGTCAACTGTGTGGCGCCCGGGTTCATATCCACTGATATGACAAAGGATCTGGATGAGAAGGAACTGAAGAAGATGATACCTGCCGGACGCTTCGGCAGACCCGAGGAAGTGGCCGCAGCCGTGGCTTTTTTGGTGTCGGACGATGCGGCGTACATAACCGGGCAGACAATATCTGTAAACGGAGGAATATATTAGATCTATGGACAATAGAGTAGTCATAACGGGCATCGGCATCTGGTCCTGTATCGGCCAGAATGTCGAGCAGGTCAGGCAGTCCCTCTACGAGGGGCGTTCAGGAATCGGAGTCGAGCCTGAGAGAATCACATACGGATACCGTTCTTCCCTTACCGGGATAGTGCCTAAGCCGGAGTTGAAGGCCTTTCTCAACAGGCGGCAGAGGATAGGCCTTTCTGAGGAGGCGGAGTATGCCTTCATGGCCGCGAAGGAGGCGTTTGACATGGCCGGCGTGGACGGAGACTTTCTCGATGCCCATGAGGTCGGCATCCTTTTCGGCAATGACTCGTCGGCCAGGCCGGTCATAGAGGCCGCCAGGATCATGGACGAGAAACATGACTCGGCGATGCTTGGCTCAGGACTGATATTCCAGTCGATGAATTCCACGGTCAACATGAACCTGAGCACTATATTCAGGCTACGCGGCATCAATTTCACGGTCAGTGCGGCCTGCGCCAGCGGTTCCCATTCCATAGGCCTGGGCTATATGTTCATCCGCAACGGACTGCAGGATATGGTGCTGTGCGGAGGAGCCCAGGAGACCAATTATTACTCGATGGCTACATTTGACGCCCTGTCGTCATTCTCCGTACGCATGGACGAGCCGCAGAAGGCGTCCAGACCATTTGACGCGTCCAGGGACGGTCTGATACCGAGCGGCGGCGCCGGCGCCGTGCTGCTCGAGAGCTATGAGAGCGCCAAGAGAAGGGGTGCCAGGATTCTCGCGGAGGTAACCGGCTACGGATTCTCCTCCAACGGCAAGGGCATATCCCAGCCCAATGACGAGGGTTCTGTCATAGCCATGTCGAGGGCGCTCAGGGATGCCGGAATCAGGACATCTGATGTGGACTACATCAATGCCCACGCTACATCGACGCCTCAGGGGGACATGTGCGAGGCTATAGCGCTCAAGCAGATGTTCTCCGGTCAGAAGGCTGTCATCAGTTCTACGAAGTCCATGACAGGACACGAGTGCTGGATGGCGGGGGCGAGCGAGGTGGTGTACTCGGTCATCATGATGCAGAACTCGTTCGCTGCTCCGAACATCAATTTCGAGCATCCGGACGAGTATTCATCGGGACTGAGAATCATACCCGAGACGGTTAATATGAAGATTGACACCGTGCTGTCCAATTCCTTCGGTTTTGGAGGAACGAACAGCGCGCTTGTACTGCGCAACGGCAATGGACTATAAGGATTATTCAAAGGACAGGCTCTCCGCGGGAGAGGCCCAGAAGATGGCCGAGATCATAGCGTTCGGCCCAGTGGTGTTCCAGATATCGAGGATCATGCTCAAATCGGGCATTCTCGGGATGCTTAGGGACAGTGAGTACGGCATGACCGCGCAGGAGATATCGGATGCTTCCGGATACTCCGTCTATGCTGTCAAGGTGCTCATGGAATCCTCCCTTACATTGGGAACGGTACTCTATGATTTCGAGACCGGAAGATACTCTCTCGGCAAGACGGGCTGGTTTCTGCTTACGGATGAGATGGTGAGGGTCAACATGGATTTCAATCACGATGTAAACTATATCGGCATGTTCGATCTGGACAGCGCCCTGAAGACCGGCAAGCCGTCTGGCCTGAGGCATTTCGGACAGTGGCAGACGATATACGAGGGTCTCTCGCAACTGCCGGAGCAGGTACAGCTGAGCTGGTTCGCCTTCGATCATTTCTATTCGGACAACTCTTTCGGCGAGGCTCTGGAGATAGTGTTCTCCCGTAAGCCGCACCGGATACTGGATGTAGGAGGCAACTTGGGAGCGTGGGCGCTCAAGTGCGTGGAGTACGATCCCGATGTGAGAGTGACCATCGCTGACCTGCCGCCTCAGATAGAGATGATGCGCAGGGAGACTGCCGGCCGGCCCGGGGCGGAGCGCATAGACGCATGGCCGGTCAATGTGCTGGAGCCTTCGGCCGAACTGCCGTCGGAGCCCCGGTATGATGCTGTGTGGATGTCGCAGTTTCTGGACTGTTTCTCGCTCCGGGAGATAGAGAGCATACTCGGCAAGGCGTCGAGAGTATTGGACGGCAACGCCAGACTTTATGTGATGGAGACCCTGTGGGACCGTCAGCGTTATGAGACAGCGGCATTCTGTCTGACGCAGATAAGTCCGTATTTCACCGCGCTGGCCAACGGATGCAGCAAGATGTACAGTTCCGCGGACCTGACTGAGGCTATCCGGAACGCCGGTTTCGAGGTGGTCCGCATATATGACCACATAGGTCTCGGACACAGTGTTTTAGAATGTAAAATTAAATAAAACAAATAGTATGACAAGAGAAGAAATAGAGTCAAAGGTCAGGACTTTCCTGATAGAGGACCTGGAGGTCGAAGAGGATGTAATCGCTCCCGAAGCCCTGCTTAAGGAGGATCTTGGAATCGACAGTCTTGATTTTGTGGATATAGTCGTGATAGTGGAGAAGAACTTCGGTTTCAAGATCAAGCCGGAGGAGATGGCTGATGTCAAGACGCTCAAGGATTTCTGCGACTATATTGAGAAAAAAACGGCTTGAGTACCGCTGACCTGATGGGCAAGGAAGAAAAGCAGCTTTGGCAAGGAACCACGGACGGAAGTCCCATGATGCTCAAGCGCCTGACCGGCTTGCTCCGAAGAGTGGATGTAAGGCTGATATATCCTTTCGCAGCGTGTGCATTGCCTTTTTACATGCTCGCCAATCCTGAAGGATACAGGGCCTCGTACAGGCTTTTTCACGAAAGGCTGGGCCGCTCCCGCTTACGCTCGTTTTTCAATGTGCTGCTCAATCATTACAGGTTCGCTCAGGTGATAGTGGACCGTTTCGCCATGTATGCGGGCCGCAGGTTCCGCGTGGAGGTGGACGGATATTCTGATTTCGCCGCGCTCAACGAGGCGGACGGAGGATTCATGATACTCAACAGCCATGTGGGTAGTTTCGAGCTTGCAGGATATACCCTGCGTTCGGAGAGGAAGAGGATCAACGCCCTGGTCTATGGAGAGGAGAACGAGACGGTGATGTCGGGCAGGGAAGGGATGTTTTCCCGCACCAATGTCAGGATCGTAAGGATGTCACATGATCTGTCCTGCCTCATTGAATTGAGTGCCGCCTTGTCCTCGGGAGAGATAGTGACGATGTCGGCGGACAGATATACGCCCGGTACGAGAACGGTGCATCTGCCGTTTTTAGGAAAGCCGGCGGCGTTTCCGGTCGGCCCGTTTGCCCTTGCGGCGAGCCGTCAGGTGCCCGTACTTGCGATATTCGTGGTCAAGGAGGCGGTAAAGACTTACCGTATCCTTGTCAGAAGGCTTTCTCCGGACGGCGCTGGCGGAAAGCAGGCACTTGCCGGTGCCTTTGTGGCCGAGCTGGAGAAAGTGGTCAGGAAGTTTCCTGAGCAGTGGTTTAATTTTTATGATTTTTGGAGATACTGATATATGCCGGAGATTAGAGACATACCGATACTGAGACTTATACCGCAGCGGCCGCCCTTCGTGATGGTGGACCGGCTGCTGTCAGTGGACGAAAAGACGGCCGTGACTGAGTTTGCCGTCAGGGAGGACTGCCTCTTTGTGGAAGACGGCGGGCTTACTCCCTATGGTCTCATAGAGAATATGGCCCAGACATGTGCGGCCCGTATCGGCTACATCAACCTGCACAGTAAGGTCATGATAGGTGTGATAGGCGCCGTGAAGGGGTTCGAGGTTCTCGGCTCGCCCCGCGTCGGGGATGTGCTGCGCACTACGGTGACGGACAGGGAGAGCGTGATGGGTATGACGATGGCTGATGCCGAGGTATGCGGCCCGTCAGGAGTAGTTGCGAGGGCCGAGTTGAAAATCGCCCTGCGTCAGGACACCGTCCTGTCGGCCGGGAAGAGCCTTGAAGTGCGTTTTTCGGAAGTGGACTCCATGTCGATAGTCTGGCACGGCTCCTATGCGAAGTATTTCGAAGACGCCAGGGAGGCGTTCGGAGCCAAGTACGGTTTAGGATATATGGATATCTTCGGCCAGGGATATTATGCTCCGTTAGTGGAGCTGGACTTCCGGTACAAGAAGCCGCTTGTTTACGGCTCAAAGCCTTATGTGACGGTTTACTATCGTCCTACGGAGGCGGCCAAGATAGTGTTTGACTACGAGATAAGGGACGCTGAGGACGGGTCTGTAGCCGCGACAGGGCACTCTGTGCAGGTGTTCCTTGATAAGGATTATAAATTAGTGTGGACCAACCCGCCGTTTTACGAAGAGTGGAAAAAGAGATGGAATATACTCTGACAGTTCCTGTGGCCGACAACATCATCTCCCCGGTGGGATATACCTCGTCGGAGAACCTCGCGTCGGTGCTTGCCGGACGCTCGGGACTCAGGCGGTATGAGGGATATATGGGACTGCCGTTTGGGTTCACGGCTTCTCTTATCGACCGCAATGCCGTGGAGGACATGGCTGCGGAGGCGGGGCTGGACGGTCATACATTTTTCGAGAAGCTGCTGATACTGTCCGTATCCAGGGCTATCTCGCAGGCGGGGGTGGACATGGCTTCTCCGAGGACACTGCTGGTGGTCTCCACCACAAAAGGCAATGTCTCTTTATTGGAGGACGGGAAGGACTTTCCGGACGGAAGAGTCCTTCTGAGCGGTGCAGCGGAGGCTGTGGCCCGGCATTTCGGCTGTGTCAATCCTCCGGTAGTGGTGTCAAACGCATGTGTGTCCGGTCTGTGTGCCTGTATCAAGGCAGACCGCTGCATCCGTTCCGGTATGTATGATCATGTGGTCGTGACCGGGGCGGACGAGCAGTCTCCGTTCATCATCTCGGGCTTCCAGTCGTTCATGGCCATATCGCCTGATGAGTGCAGACCGTTTGACAGGAACCGCCGCGGACTCAATCCGGGCGAGGCTGCAGCGACCATAGTATTCGAGTCCAGGACCGGGAGCCGTATCGCTCCAGGGGAATGGACCGTGGCGGGAGAGGCCATACGCAACGACGCCTGTCATATCTCGGCTCCGTCGAGGACTGGCGAGGGCAGTTACAGGGCTATCATGAGAGCTCTCGGAGACACGGGGGCAGAAGAACTGGCTTTTGTCAGCCTGCACGGTACGGCCACGGATTACAATGACGCCATGGAGGCGGAGGCAGTATGGCGCGCTGGACTGACAGATGTGCCTGTAGTGGGCTTCAAGGGCTACTACGGTCATACAATGGGCGCCGCGGGAGTGATGGAGACCATACTCTCGATGAAGGCGGTGGACGCAGGTGTGGTGCCGGCCACGAGAGGCTTTGCCGAGCTGGGTGTACGACATCCGTTGTCCGTCTCCCCGTCAGTAAGGAATACATCGCGCAGCTCCTTTATGAAGGTGCTTTCCGGATTCGGAGGATGCAATGCGGCTATGTTGTTTAGTAAAAAGTTATAGAACGATATGAACTGGGTGGGCATAACATCGGACATGACAATGGTGGACGGACGGCGTCTCTCCGTGGAAGAACGCGGGGAGCGGATGCTGACAGCCCTGTACAGGGAGATGATCCGGCCTGAGTATCCGAAGTTTTTCAAGATGGACCTTCTCTCAAAACTGGGCTTCATAGCCTCGAGGCTGCTTGTTGAGGCAGCGGGAGAGACTCCGGTCTACGGGGACAAGGGCAGGCCTGAGACCCTGAGGGAGGATATGGCGCTGGTGATCTGCGGATGCAGCGGCTCACTGCTCACTGACCGGAAGTTCCAGTCCACTATACAGGACCGCTCGGAGTTCTATCCGTCACCGGCGGTGTTTGTATACACTCTCCCCAATATAGTCAACGGGGAGATAGCCATAAGTAACGGATGGTGCGGAGAGACATCGTGCTTCCTTTCGGACTGTCCGGACCCGCGGGCATTGGCTGCCTGCATGACGGAAGCCTTTGACGATCCGGTGACCTCGGCGGTGACGGGAGGCTGGATAGACTGCCGTGCCGATGATGACTTCGGGGCCCTGATGCTCACTGTCCGCAGGGGAGAGACAGGCACCGAGGTCTTGGCCGGGTGGATATCGGAAGCGGCGAAGACAATAGGAATAATACAATAAGCAAAATAATATATTTGATATGGAAGAATTGGTACAGGAACTTAAAAGGGAGATCGTCTCGGCACTCAATCTCGAGGATGTGAACCCCGAGGATATAGTGTCGGACGCGCCTCTGTTCGGGGACGAGGGCCTCGGCCTCGACTCCATCGATGCCTTGGAGCTGATAGTCCTTATGGAGAAGAAGTATGGAATCAAGCTGGACAATCCCGCCAAGGGAAGGGAGATATTCGCCTCGGTGGACAGTATGGCCCGGTTTATAACCGACAACAGGACAAAATAATCCGGAACTGGAATGGACGGAGCCGTCTATATAACCGGAATGGGCGTGGTCTGTGCCATAGGCACGGACTGTGGGCAGGTGTTGCATTCACTGCGCTCTGAGGCCAGCGGTATAGGACCGGTGAGGTATCTCAGGACAGTTCACCGTGATATGCCGGTGGGAGAGGTCGGTATGTCGGACGAAGAGCTTTACGGGGCACTCGGACTTGAGCTCAGGGAGCCCGTACTGCCGCGGACGGCCCTGCTCGGGATGCTGGCTCTGAGGGAAGCCCTGAGGGATGCCTCGCTCGAGGCCGGGATGCTTGGCGGATGTGCCTTTATATCCGGGACAACGGTGGGCGGCATGGACCGCAGCGAGCAGTATTACCGCAACTATCTTGCCGATGACAGCCGTGACGGCTATATAGCCTTTCACGACTGCCGCAGCTGCACTGAGCTGACAGCCGCCTATGCCGGACGGTTCGGAACGGTGACTACGGTGTCGACGGCCTGCTCTTCGGCGGCGAATGCCATAATCATGGGCGCCAGGATGATAGAGTCAGGAGAAACCGATATCGTGGTGGCCGGAGGAAGCGAGTGCCTGAGCAAGTTCCATTTCAACGGATTCAGGTCACTGATGATTCTCGACCGCATGCCCTGCCGTCCGTTCGACGCCTGCAGGGCCGGTCTCAATTTGGGGGAGGGAGCTGGATATGTGGTGCTCGAGTCCCGTTCCAGTGCATTGAGACGCGGGGCGCGTCCTTTAGCCGTGCTTTCCGGCTACGGCAACAGCTGTGACGCATATCATCAGACGGCCACATCGCCTTCAGGCGAGGGCCCGTATCTGGCCATGAGCAGGGCGTTGGGGAAGGCCGGTCTCAGTCCGGATGCCGTGGACTATGTCAACGCTCACGGTACGGCGACGGAGAACAACGATGCCACCGAGGCGGCGGCCATCAGGCGTCTGTTCGGGGACCGGCTTCCGTATGTGTCCTCCACAAAGGCGTTTACCGGGCACACCACCAGTGCCTCGGCCGGAGTTGAGGCGGTGATAAGCATACTGGCCCTACGGCATGGTTTCGTGCCGGCCAATCTGCGTTGGTCTGCGCCTATGGAGGACGGGATAGTGCCGGTAACCTCGACTCTGTACAGGCCGTTGTCCCATGTCCTGTGCAACTCTTTCGGATTCGGAGGCAATGACTCCGCGCTGTTGCTGTCAAAATATGCAGAAGATGAGTAGAGATGTTATCATACGGGCCGTAAAGCAGATATCTATCCAGAATCCCCTGTCGGAAAGCTGGATGGACACTCCTTTGCCATACGGTACGGAGGATTTTGCAGTCTCGGTGGACCCGGATTTCAAGCCTTATGTGCCGGGTATGCAGGCCCGCCGCATGGGCCGCCTGCTGAAAAGGGCCGTGGCAGTGACTTCTGAGGCTATGGCAGCGTCCGGAATCACATGCCCGGATGCCGTAATCGCGGCTACCGGCTTAGGCTGCATAGAGAATACCGAGGCATTTCTCAATGAGGTATGTGACGGTGAGGAGATGCTCAAGCCTACTTATTTCATGCAATCCACCCACAATACCATAGCCTCGGCCCTTGCCATAAGGTTCGGCTGTCATGGATACAACTCCACTTACTCGCACGGGAGCGTGTCATTTGAGAGTGCTCTGTATGACGCGTATCTGCAGATACGGGGAAAAGAAGCGGAGACGGTGCTCGTCGGAGGTTTCGATGAGATAACTCCGTCGTATTATGTGTTGCTCCGCAAATGCGGGTTTGTCCTTCCCGGTACGTATGTGTGCTCCGAGGCGGCCGTGGCGATGATGCTTTCCGGACCCTGCCTGACGGGGAACGGGATATGCAGGGTAGAGGCCGTGCGGATACTGCACCGGCCGTCGGAGGAGGAGCTGGAAAAGGCTCTTCATGCCGTGTGCGGCGGCATCCGGCCGGATGCGGTGATGACGGAGCCTGATCCGATAGCGGACCGGATGCTGCCCGGAGTGCCTCAGCTGCGGTACAAGCATATCTTCGGGGAATGCTATACGGCATCGGCTCTCGGAGTCTATGCTGCTGCGGTGTGCATAGGGCAGGGACGCATACCCGGGACGCTGTGTCCCGGAGTCCAGGAAGCTCCGGACAGGATACTGTTTCTCAATCACACAGCCGAGGACAATGTTGCCCTCGTATTATTGACAAGGATATAGAATATGTGGAAGATAGTTCTGATAGCGGTAGTGCAGAGCGCGTTTCTGACGATGGGACATGTGTCCCTCAAGCTGGCGACCATGGCGGCGGGACAGTTCAGCTGGTCGCGCGAGTACTGGTTCGGCTCTTTTTCCAACTGGCGTTTCATAGGCTGGATGACAGTATGTGCCACGACTTACGGCATCGCAGGCCTGCTGTGGATGTATATACTCAAGCATGTGCCGTTCAGTATCGCGCATCCGCTTTCCAGCATATGCTATGTTCTCGGCCTGTTGGCGGCCATGTTTGTGTTTCACGAGCATGTCTCTATGGTCAGATGGCTCGGGGTACTGTTCATCATAGCCGGCTGTGTCATGATTATGAAGTAATGATATGAAGCGCGTCCTGTATATAATTCTTACGGTACTGTGTGTCTGTCCGCTTTCCGTAGCCGGACAGGACCTGGACCGTATCATGGAGGTGTCATCCTCGATAAGGACTCTGCAGTGCGGCTTCCGTCAGACCAAGTACATCGAGGCTATCGGCAGCGGGATGGAATCGGAGGGCTATATGGTCTACGACAGCGGGGGCTCGTTGAGGTGGGAGTACATATCTCCGATAGAGTTCGCGGTGGTCATATCCGGCGGTAAGGTGACGATGCGCTCAGGCGACGGCCAGGTGTCCAGGGCTCCTGCCGACAATATGTTCAGGCGGATATCGGAGCTTCTGGCGGAGACTGTCAGCGGCAGATGTCTTGCTCCGGACGGGGATTTCGACTGCGGGAGCTCGATACGGGACGGCATGACGGTAGCTGAGCTGACTCCTAAGGACAGGGACCTGCGCAGGGTAATAAGCAGGGTGACTCTGTATTTCGACCGGTCCACCTGCCTGCTGCGCTATCTCGAGATGGAGGAGAAGAACGGGGACAGAACCAGGATAGACATATACGGTGTCCGCCTGAACGAGGCTCTCGGCACTGATGTATTTGAATTAAGATAAAACACAGCTGATATGGATACAGATCTTTATGTGATACAGTCGGTCTCTGGCAGTGACGGGGAGTTTGAGTGCCTTGTGGAGCTCAATCCCGGCAGCGTGATATACAAGGCTCATTTCCCTGAGGAGCCCATAACCCCCGGTGTGTGTCTGCTGCAGATGGTTTCGGACTGCGTGGAGCGTGCTCTCGGCAGGAATGCCTGTCTCAGGACAGCCAGGAATGTGAAGTTCATAGCCGTGGTGTCTCCTAAAGAGACATCCTCGCTCAGTGTCAGCCTGAGAATACAGGACGAGGCGGTGAAGGCCACGGTGCAGGACGGGGATAAGGTGTTTGCGAAGATGTCTTTGGTGTATGCCTATGTCTAACCGTATCTGTGCAGTGATTCCGACATACAACAACTGCGGGACATTGGAGGATATCGTACGCAGGACGATGAGGTATGTAAGGGATGTCGTGGTCGTCAATGACGGCAGTACCGACGCTTCGGCCGAGATACTGTCCTCGATGACTGAGGACGGGCTGCATGTGATACAGTACGGACGGAACAGGGGAAAGGGCTATGCCCTGCGCAGGGGGCTGCTGTTTGCCGCGGAGCATGGGTTCAGCTATGCCCTGACCATAGACTCCGACGGACAGCATTATCCGGAGGACATCCCGCTGCTGTTGGAGGCGTCGGGAAAGTGGCCGGAAGACCTGATAACCGGACAGCGTACCCTCGAAGCCGGAACCGTGCCTGGAGGAAGGAGGTTCGCCAACGGTTTTTCCAATTTCTGGTACGCTGTGCAGACGGGAGCGTGTGTGGGGGATACTCAGTGCGGTTTCAGGCTGTACCCCCTGTGGCGGATGCGCGGAATAAGAATGCTGACATCAAGATACGAGTCGGAACTGGAACTGCTGGTCTTTTCCGCATGGGCCGGAATAAAGGTCCGTCCTGTGCCGGTAAGGGTCTGGTATCCTCCCGCAGGGGAAAGGATATCCCATTTCAGACCTTTTTATGATTTTTTACGGATAAGCGTGCTCAATACCCTGCTGTGCGGGGGCGCGGTGCTTTATGGCTATCCTATGATGCTGATCAGATGGATCTGCGGGAGATGAACAGGCTGTTTTTATATATCTACGACCGTCTGAGCGGACACAGGACTCTGGCATGGCTTATTCTTGCCGTGACAGTCGGGCTGCTCTGCCTCTCTGCCGCAGGTATGCGTTATGAGGAGGATATCTCGGATTTCCTGCCGTCTGATCCTCAGAGTGACAGGTATTCCTCTGTCTATAAAGAACTGTCGGATCAGGGAAGGATCGCCGTGGTTTTCAGGGCAGAGGCAGATGTGCCTGCTGACAGCCTGTACAGGGCTGCCGAAGTGTTCGGCAGGGAACTGAGCCGGATGGATACGGCCTCGCTTGTAGCCGGTGTGCAGGTGCGTCAGGATGCCTCCGCCGGTGCGATAATTGATTTCGCGGCGTCAAGCCTGCTGTATATGACGGCTCCGGACGAGCTTGTCGGTCTGGACAGCCTGCTCGAGGACAGTGCGTATATAGACGCCTGCATGGAGAATCTGCGCCTGATGATGATGCTTCCCGGAAGCGGGACTGCAGCCGGATTTGTCCGTCATGACCCGTTGCGTATGTTCTCTCCGGCTCTCATGCGCCTAAGGGCCATGGCTCCTGATGGGGGATTCGAGGTGGTGGACGGATTTGTTACGGCTTCCGACGGCAGTGTGCTGGTCTTCGTGGATTCTCCGTTCGGGGGCAGTGAGACAGGGCACAACAAGGCCTTGGCAGCCCTGATAGACGGGGCTATGGACAGTACGGCGGAGAAGTGTCCGGCGGTACGGGTCTCTGCGGCAGGCGCTCCGCTGATAGCCGTGGCCAACGCCGATAGGATCCGGAAGGATACCTGGCTGTCCGCATCGATAGCCATGGCTGTGATACTCCTGCTGCTGGCCGTATCGTTCCGTAAGCCCGGATATGTGTTGTGGACATTTATTCCGGTGGCTTTCGGACTCTGTTTCGCTGTCGGAATCATGGCGCTCGTCAAGGGCTCCGTGTCGCTGGTGGTCATAGGCATAGGAACTGTGGTGGTGGGCATTGCCGTCAATTATCCGCTGCACTATCTCGACTATCTGAAATATGTTCCGACAGGCCGTGATGTACTGCGCGACATCACGGCGCCTCTGCTTACCGGCAATATCACTACCGTAAGCGCGTTTCTGTGCCTGCTGTTCCTGAAGGCAGAGGCAATGCGCGATCTCGGACTGTTCGGGGCACTGACGCTTGTCGGTACGATATTGTTCGTGCTTATATTCATGCCTGTCCTTACTTCCGCCGAATCTTCCCGGAAGACCGCGCGGCCTCTCTTCATCCGGGGCAATCTGCGTCTGCCTGCGGCGGTACGCCGGGCTGTCTTCGCGGCGGTGGTGCTGCTGACTGTGTTTTTCGCAATAAGAGGAAGACATGTCCCGTTCGATTCGGACTTGATGAATATCAATTATATGACTCCTTCCCAGAAGGAAGACATGGAGCTTTTGGCGTCGGCCGTGGCTCCGGATGACAGTCTGCTGAGTGTTTTTGCCGTGGCGCAGGGACGCAGTCTGGATGAGGCCTTGGAGGCCAATGAACGCATGGTCGGGGTACTGTCGGACACCGATACGGCAGTCTCTGTCAGGGGACTGTACGGTCTCATACCATCGCAGCGGAGGCAGAGAGAGACCCTGCGGATATGGAGTGAACTGTCCGGCCGTCATCCCGATCTGGCCGAAAGACTCAGGAATGCTGCTGCGGCTCAAGGGCTTCCCGCGGTTACGATAAAGCCGTTTTCAGATCTGCTCGAGTCCGTGCCACAGGTCGTGGAAGAGGATTATTTCGAGCCGTTGCTCGCGCAGTTCCGCGGCACTTATGTCCTGGAGTCCGACAGTCTGGTCAGGATCGTCAATACGCTGCGGGCCGGTGGGGACGAGGTGGATGCCATGAGGGCGGCGGTGGAGAAGTCCGGTGTGCCCGGAGCCATGGTGTTCTCATCGGACGATGTGGGCAACCGTCTGGTCAGTGTCCTCTCGGGCAGTTTCGATTTCGTGGGCGCTGTGTGCAGCATAGTGGTGTTCATATTCCTGTGCATGTCATTCGGCAGGATAGAGACGGCTGTCATAGCATTTGTTCCGCTCGCCACGGGCTGGGTGTGGATTCTCGGGATAATGGACCTGACCGGCATGTCGTTCAATATAGTCAATGTGATACTCGCTGCCTTCATATTCGGGCAGGGCGACGACTATACCATCTTCGTCACAGACGGACTTATGCATGAGTATACCTACGGAAAGAAGATTCTCGCGCCGTACAAGGACAGCGTGCTTCTGTCGGCGGCAATCATGTTCGTGGCAGTTGGCATGCTCGTGCTGGCGGAGCATCCGGCGCTGAGGTCGCTGGCCGGGGTCACGGCGGCGGGCATGGCGGTCGTGGTGCTCATGGCTTTCTACCTGCCCCCTCTGATGTTCCGCTGGCTGACGCAGAGGCACGGCCGCAGTATGGATGTGCCGATAACGCTGAGGAGCCTGCTGTATTCGGCCTGGGCCCTGTTGTTCTATCTTTTCTCCTCGTTCTTCGTATTGCTTCCGCTGACATGGTTCTATTTTTTAGTAAGCGGGCGCAGCAGCCGTACTGTGATGAGATATCACAGCCTTATGAGGAGGGTGTGCGGGTTTGTGATAAGGCGGGTGCCCGGAGCAGGCTTCTCGCTGAGCAATCCGGCCGGGGAGACATTCGACCGTCCGGCGGTCATCATAGCCAACCATCAGTCCGACTTGGATCTGATGTGCGTGATGATGCTTACATCCAGGATGATAATCCTCACCAACGCCAGGGTCTACAGAAATCCGTTATACAGCTGGATAATACACCGCTTGGGATTTCTGTCCGTGGCCGAGGGCATAGACAACATAATGCCCCGTATCAGGGAGGCCGTGCGGAACGGATATTCGGTGATGGTGTTCCCTGAGGGGACCAGAAGCGCTGATTGCTCGTTGGGACGCTTTCACAAAGGCGCTTTCCACATAGCCAAGGAGTGCGGACTGGATATCGTGCCGGTGTATATCCACGGAGCCGGACATGTGCTCCCGAAGAAGTCCCCGGTGCTCCGCCGCGGAAGCATCCATGTGGAGGTGGGAGGCCGGATACCCTATTCGGAGGCAGCCTCGTTCCCCTCATCCGTGAAGCTGACATCGTATGTGCGCGGGCTTTTCGCGGCCAGGTACGGGGAGATATGCGCCGAGAGGGAGAATGTACCGTATTTTATGGATTATGTACGTCATAAGTACATATACAAGGGACGCGCTGTCGCATCGGAATGCGACAGAAAACTCAGGGCGGCGCTGCTCCGGCGGGATGTGATAGAGAATATCCCCGGGAATGTCCGTACGCTGAGGCTCGACAGGTGCGGTCAGGGCGAGACGGCCTGGCTTACGGCGCTGGTGCACGGCCATGTGCAGGTGTATGCGTGTGTGGAGGATGAGGACAGGTATCTGATAGCGGCCAATACTCCGGCGGTGCCGTCGAATCTTCATTTTGTGCGCGGAGATATGCCGGCCGGCGCACCCGTCCCGGATATGGTGTTGGATATGGGATGTATAGATTAGACTATGGAAAAAAGTGTAGTGATAATAGGCTCGGGTCTCGGTGGGCTTTCCACGGGAGTCATCCTCGCACGCAACGGCTATAGGGTGACCGTGCTTGAGCAGAGTCCGGTCACTGGCGGCTGTCTGCAGTGCTTCGTGCGCGGCGGGGCCATGTTCGAGACAGGACTGCATTATATCGGGAGCGCGGATCCGGGACAGCAGCTTTACCGGATGCTCGACTATCTGGGGGTGATGCGCGACATCAGGCTCAGCCGGCTGGATCCGGACGGTTACAATACTGTCTCCGTCTCGGGGCACAGGTTCAGGATACCTAACGGCCGGGAAGCCTTTATCGAGAGGCTCGGGGAGGATTTTCCCGCCGAAAAGGACAACATAGCCCGGTATTACGATACTGTTACCGCCGTGGCTGAGTCCTCACCGTTCTATAAGTTCGACAGTGAGGGAATGTTTCTTCCGGAGGAGGGTGTCAGCGGCAGCATGAGCTCGGTGATAGACTCTCTTGTGCGCGATCCCCTGTTGAGGGAGGTGCTCAGCGGGGACCAGCCCCTGTATGCCGCCCGGAGAGACATGACGCCGTTCATGACCCATGCATTCATCTTCAATTTCTACAACAGGAGCGCTTTCCGTGTGGCTGGAGGCAGCGGAACCATAGCGGAGTCGATGCGCAGGACCATAGAGAGCCTGGGGGGAACGGTGCGGAACAGATTCAAGGTAAGCCGTATCCTCTGTGACGACAGACACTGTACGGGAGTCGAAAGCAGTGAGGGTGAGAGAGTGATGGCGGATTATGTGATATCCTCGGTTCATCCCTCGGTTACGCTGTCACTTCTGGATACTCCGCTTATCCGTCCGTCTTATAGAAAAAGAGTGGCGGCGATACCCAATACCGTGTCATGCTTCGCAGTCTATCTCCGCTTTAAGGAGGGTGCGTGCAGGTACATGAATACCAATCATTTCGGATATCTGGCGGATTCCTGCTGGGGGTGTGAGGATTATGACAGGCAGTCATGGCCCAAGGGTTATCTGTACATGCATTTCTGCGACGGGAAAGAGATGGGCGCGGCCCGTTCCGGAGTGATTCTGTCCTATATGTGGATGAGGGATGTTGAACGCTGGAGCGGCACATTGACCGGCCGCCGTCCGCAGGATTACAGGGACTTCAAGGAGGCCGCAGCCCGCAGGCTGATGTCGGCCGTGGAGAGGGATTTCCCGGGACTCGGATCGTGCGTTCAGGATTACTGGACATCCACTCCCCTGACATACCGGGACTATACCGGAACCGTGGACGGCTCCATGTACGGGATAGAGCGGGATGTGAGGGCAGGAATATCCGGCAGGGTATCCCACCGTACACGCATACCCAATCTCTTCCTGTGCGGGCAGAGCGTCAACTCGCACGGGACACTCGGCGTGCTGGTCGGTTCGATCATGTGTGCGGCCGAACTGGTGGGAATGGACAATATTTTCAAACAGATCAAGAGCGTATGAATAAGAGTGTAGTGATAATAGGTGGCGGCCTGGGGGGACTTTTCACAGGAGCCATGCTCGCCAAGGAGGGATGCCGGGTGACTGTGCTGGAAAAGAACAGGATAATCGGCGGAGGCCTTCAGAATTTTGTCTATAGGGGCACCTCGTATGATACGGGAATGCATATAATCGGCGGTTTCCATGAAGGGGGGACGATGAGGAGGATATGCTCCTGGCTGGGAGTCATGGACAGGCTAAGCCTAAAGGACAATGATCCGGACGCAATGGACTCGATTACCTTTTTCTCGGACGGACGCACTTATGTGCTCTCTTCGGGAAGGGATGGATTCGCGGACTCGTTGTCGGAGTATTTCCCGGATGAAAGGGACGGACTCCGTGCCTATGTGAAGGATCTCTACAGCCTTACCGGCGACATTGCGCTGTATAATCTGCGCAATGAGGGACGCAGGACGCCTCCGGCCAGGGATGATTTTTACATGCCGGCCGACAGGTTCATCGCCAGGTATGTCCGGAATCCCAAACTGCAGGAGATCCTCGCATACATGAATCTGATGTACGGCGGAGTCAAGGGGCATACACCGGCCTATGAGCATGCGGTGATCAATTCGCTGTATATAGACGGGCCCACGAAATTTGCCGGAGGCAGCCAGCAGCTTGCCGATGCATTGGTATCGGTCATAGAAGATGCCGGAGGCAAGGTCCTTGCCGGAAAGAAAGTGTGCCGGGTGGCAGTCCGGGACCGCATGGCCGTCTCGGCTGTGACGGAGGACGGGGATGAGGTGAGCGGAGATGTATTCATCTCATCCGTTCATCCGGCCCTGCTGGTCTCTCTTGTGGACAAGGGGGCTTTCTCGCCTGTTTACTGCCGCAGATTGTGCGAGATTGAGAATTCCTATTCGGCCTTTGTCGTATTCATAAAGTTCAGGGAGCGCAGTTTCCCTTATATCAACTGCCCTGTGTACTGTCAGGACGACTATGGTCAGATATGGAGTCATGCCGGCTATGACAGCGCCGTGTGGCCGTCCGGATTCATGGCCATCACTCCTCCGGAGAAGAATCAGGGACCGTGGGCGGACAAGATGATAGTCAACTGCATCATGGATTTCGGTCAGGTGCGCCGGTGGGAGGACACCGTGGTGGGGCACAGGGGAGATGAGTACAGGGAGTGGAAGGCCGGACATGTGGAGAGGGTGCTGTCGAAGTTGGAGCGTAAGTTCCCGGATATAAGGAGTTCCATAGAGTATGTATTCGGAGCGTCGCCTCTGACGATAAGGGACTACTACGGGACTAAGGACGGCAGTCTCTACGGTTATGTCCATGACTGCGACAATCTTGCCGTATCCTATCTGCCGGTATTCACGAAAGTGAGGAACCTGCTGCTGACGGGTCAGAATATCAACCTGCACGGTATCTGCGGAGTGCCCCTTACGGCAATAGAGACGGCGGAGGCCGTGCTCGGGGACGGAGTAATAGTGGATAAAATCAATGAAAGTAATTATGGATATAGAATTTAGGTCTCCACGGGAGATAAAGGAGTTTCAGGAGGAACTGCTCAGGCGGGACTTAGAGTACA
The DNA here is from genome assembly GCA_019116965.1 of Candidatus Coprenecus pullistercoris. Taxonomy (GTDB): domain Bacteria; phylum Bacteroidota; class Bacteroidia; order Bacteroidales; family UBA932; genus Coprenecus; species Coprenecus pullistercoris. The sequence goes on along the minus strand of DXAT01000060.1, from coordinate 4,225 downwards.
TCGCCGGGCATTCTCCGTTTTACCGCCGGATGTTCGCCGACAACGGTATCGATATACGCGGAATAAGGTGTCTGGAGGATCTGGCCTCGTTGCCTTTTACAGACAAGAATGACCTGAGCGGCCACAATGAGGACTTTCTGTGCTGTCCCAAGGACAGGATAGCGGATTTCGTGACGACTTCGGGAACGACGGGCAAGCCCGTCAATTTCTGTTGTACGGACAGGGATCTGGAGCGTCTGGCATACAACGAGCAGAAGTCCTTCGAGTGCGCGGGGCTCAGGGCTGGAGACCGGCTGCAGCTGATGGTGACCATGGACAAGCGCTTCATGGCCGGCTTGGCGTATTTTTTAGGAGTAAGGAAGATGGGCGTGGGAGTGATAAGGGTGGGTAACGGCATCCCGGAGCTTCAGTGGGATTCCATCAGGGAACTGAGGCCGGACACCATCATGTGCGTCCCGTCGTTTATCCTCCGTCTGATACAGTATGCCGAGGAGCACGGTATAGACTACCGTTCAAGCAGTATCAGGCGCATAATAGGCATCGGTGAGGCCCTGCGCGACCACAACCTTCAGCTCAATCTCTTAGGCCGCAGGATACAGGAGCAGTGGGAGAATGTGCATCTGTTCTCCACTTACTCTTCTACGGAGATGAGCGCCACTTTCTCGGAATGCGAGTACGGTATGGGCGGTCATGTGCATCCGGAACTCATAATAGTCGAGATTATCGGCGAGGACGGCAGGGAGGTGCCGGACGGTGAGCCCGGCGAGGTGGTGATCACCACGCTGGGTGTGGAGGGCATGCCGTTGCTGAGGTTCCGGACTGGAGATATCGCAGCCAAGTTCACTGAGCGCTGCCGCTGCGGACGCTGGTCATACCGTCTCAGTCCGCTCTACGGACGCAGGCACAATATGATCAAGCTCAAGGGAACGACACTTTATCCTCCGGCCATAAAGGATGTGCTCGACGGGACGGACTATGTCGGTAATTTCGCAATCATCATACGCAGCAACGATACCGGAACGGACGATGTGCTGGTGAAGGCCGGTCTGTGCCGTTTCCCCGAGTTCGATGTGGTCAAGGATCTCAAGGACCGTTTCCGCTCAAGGCTCAGGGTCGCGCCCGAGGTGGAAATACTGCCCATGGATGAGATCAGCGGCCTTACCCTTCCGGCCAAAAGCAGAAAACCGATGACAATCATAGACGAACGGAAAAATGGAAAATAAGTTTGACGATCTCCGGCCTTATACTGACGCCGAGTTGCCGGCGGCCCTCGGCAGGATTACTGAGGACGGGCATTTCCCCGATATTGCCTCGTATATCTTCCCCGACCGGCCGGTGGAGGAGGTGCGGGCTTTCATCCGCGGGATAAGGAGCACCCTCGAGCTTCAGCTCCGGGTGATGAAGCCGTTGACCGAAAGGATAATCCATGATACAACGGACGGGTTCACATTCTCCGGGATAGAGGCTCTGGACACATCCTCAGCCTATCTGTTCGTCTCCAACCACAGGGATATCATGCTGGACTCGACGCTTCTGCAGTATGCACTTCTGACGAGCGGCCACAACAGCTCCGAGATAACCTTCGGCTCCAACCTTATGAGCAGTCAGCTGCTGATAGACATAGGCAAGTCCAACAAGATGTTCAAGGTCATCCGGGGAGGCAACATCAAGGACCTGTACAACAACTCGATGCATCTATCGGAGTACATCAGGTACACCGTCACGCAGAAGCATTCGTCCATCTGGATAGCCCAGCGCGGCGGTCGCACCAAGGACGGAAACGATGTCACGGACAAAGGCATCGTCAATATGTTCTGCATGAGCCGCAGGGACGATATGGTGCTGGCATTGTCCGAGCTCAATGTCGTGCCGCTTTCCATCTCCTATGAGTGGGAGCCGTGCGATGTGCTCAAGGCACTCGAACTGTATGTCTCCCGGTCCGGACCATATCTGAAAAAGCCGGGAGAGGATCTTCACAGCATACTCACCGGCATCACCCAGCGCAAGGGACGGGTGCATATGCATTTCTGTGCTCAGCTGACGGAAGATGAGCTCAGAGCGGTGCCGGATATGTCCAGAAACGGGTTCTGTGCCGCAGTGGCCGGAATGATAGACCGCAGAATCAGGGACGGATTCATGCTGCGCCCCAACAATTTCATAGCCCACGATATGCTCAGCTCGTCGCACAGGTTCGCGGACAGATATTCCGCGCAGGAGCGGAAGGTGTTCGAGGAGCATCTGAGGGCTCTGGACGGGTATCCAGGATACGACAGCAGGACTCTGAGGGATATATTTTTGCGCATATATGCCGGTCCGGTGGACAACAGGAGCTCAGTTTGATGATTTTTACTATCTTTGCAAGTCTATAGCAATGCAGATATGAGTGAATATCCCTTAACAGAGAAATTACAGGAACTGAAGAAGAAATACGAGGAACTCTCCGGACAGTTGTCGGCACCTGATGTGATGTCGGACATGAAGAAGTATATACAGCTCAACCGTGAGTATAAGGAACTGGAGCCGATAGTGGCTGCCGGGGACAAGTACATCAGGATGGTCTCGGATTTGGAAGGGGCCAAGGACATCCTTGCCAAGGAGAAGGACGAGGACCTGCGCGAGCTGGCCAAGGAGGAGGTGTCTTCCATAGAGGGACAGCTGCCGGGCATGGAGGAGGAGATCAAGCTGCTGCTCATACCGAAGGATCCACAGGACGAGAAGAACGCTATCGTGGAGATCCGCGGCGGTACAGGCGGAGACGAGGCTGCCATATTTGCAGGAGACCTCTTCCGCATGTATGCCAAGTACTGTGAGCGCAAGGGCTGGAAATTAGAGATAAACAGCCAGTCCGAGGGTGCTGCCGGCGGATATAAGGAGGTTATCTTCAAGGTGTCCGGTCAGGGCGTCTACGGTACTCTGAAGTATGAGAGCGGAGTACACCGCGTGCAGCGCGTGCCGCAGACCGAGACTCAGGGCAGGGTGCATACCTCGGCCGCTTCGGTGGTCGTGCTGCCGGAGGCTGACGAGTTCGATGTGGAAATCAACATGAACGATATCCGTAAGGATACATTCTGTTCCTCTGGCCCCGGCGGACAGTCCGTGAACACGACATATTCGGCTATCCGTCTGACCCATATTCCTACCGGTATAGTGGTACAGTGCCAGGATGAGAAGTCCCAGCTCAAGAATTTCGACAAGGCTCTCGCCGAACTGCGTACCCGTATCTACAATATGGAGTACGAGAAGTATCTCAACGAGATGTCCAAGAAACGCAAGACGATGGTCTCTACGGGAGACCGTTCGGCCAAGATACGGACCTACAACTACCCTCAGTCGAGGGTAACGGATCACCGTATCAACTATACGATGTACAATCTGCCCGTGTTCATGGACGGCGATATCCAGGAGGTCATAGACCAGCTGACTATCGCCGAGAACGCGGAGCGTCTTAAATCCGCTGCAGAATAGCCTGCATCTGAGAAGCCATCGCTGCCGCAGCTTCTCCTGCTGCGGTGGCGAAATCCTCGGAGGACGAGGCATAGATGATGCCTCTGGAGTGGCACGGAAACTATTATTTCATGTATGTCGTTTTAACCAAAGAGGCAAAACCGTAGGAAATTTTTCATACCTTTGTTTTTCAAAACCTTTAAAGCCTAAAATCTAAACGAACATTTATTTAGTGAGGCGGAAACTGACTATAATTATTGTGGCTCTGTTTATGGGTTGTACGGTAGTGTCGGCCCAGACGGGTCTTCGCAGAGATACGGTATCGGTGTATTTCGGCTCGGCCCTCTCGCAGGTGGATTCATCCTTCGGTGGGAATGCCGGTGTGCTGGACAGCCTGAATGCCTTAATCTCCCGTTATTCCCGCAGGCCTGGATTCAGTCTTTCCATTAAAGGAACATCGTCTCCTGACGGAACTCAGAAGTTCAACCAATGGCTGTCTGAGCGTAGAACGGAAAACTTCGCAGAATATATAAAGGCCTTTGATGATACTGTAAGCATAGGTGTGGACTGGGAAGGACTTGAGAGGGATATTCTTGAGTACGGACCTTTCCCCGGCTCTGAACAGGTGCTGGATATAGTGCGCAACACTCCGTTGCAGATCATAGAGGATGGAAAGATAGTCGGTTCCAGAAAGAAATCCCTGATGGACCTGCGCGGTGGCCGGGTGTTCAACTATATGATGGAGCACATCTTCCCCCTGCAGCGTCGGGTGGAGGTGATT
>DXAT01000059.1 GCA_019116965.1 Candidatus Coprenecus pullistercoris | reverse complement strand
CCAAACCCCTTCCAAGGAAAGGGCTTTAGTCGGAAGTTTCGGCGGAGAAGACGCTACCAACTGCCACCGGCTCCACCGCCACTCTGACGAGTGGCGTTCGCCACCTTTTTCTCACCCAACCCCAAACCCCTTCCAAGGAAGGGGCTTTAGTCGGAAGTTTCGGCGGAAAAAGGAATGCTACCAGGAGCCACCGGCTCCGCCGCCGCCGAAACTTCCTCCTCCGAAGCCACCGGAAAAGCCGCCGCCGGAGAAGCCGCCGCCATGACTGCGGCCTCCGCCGAGAATGGAAGACCAGAAGATAGCGTCGGCCACCGATGAGCCGCCGTGGCCTATATTGGTCGGACCGTTACGGCGGGCAATCACGAGCACTATGATGAACAATATGATAAATCCGAGCGCGATGAAACCGCCGGCACCGTCACTGACAGACTCCTCGTACTCCTTGTAGGATATCTCACCGGCAGAGAGCCTCATCAGCACGTTCAGGGCAGCAGCCACACCACCTGTATAGTCATTCTCCCTGAAGCGTGGTATCATCTCATTCTCGACGATACGCTTGGCTATGGCATCGGGTATCGCTCCCTCCAGACCGTAACCGACAGCAATATACACCTGACCGGAAGAAGAGGATGTCTTCGGCTTCACCAGCACCACGATTCCGTTGTCGAACTTTTCCGAACCGACACCCCACCGCTCTCCTATCTCATAGGCAAACATCGCCGGGTCCATCCCACCGAGGTCATTGACCGTCACCACCACGATACGGTTTGAAGTGCTGTCTGCGAAATCCACCAACGCCCGGTTCATATACTCCGCGTCCGAGCGGGAGAATATACCGGCGAAGTCATTGACGGCCCTGGGGACGGAGGGCTTCTCCGGAATCTGAGCCGCCGCCGTGCCCACAGAGACCGCAAGAGCCGCGCACAATACCGACAGGCATCTAATTATCGTTCTGATTATCCTCATAAGATATTTCGTCAGGAAGTTCATTCACATCGTCTTTCTGATAAGGAAAGAAAGCCTTGAGTTTCTCTCCTACCGCCACTATTGCCCTCTCCATACCGCCGGTAAAGTTCCCGGCATGGAAATCGGAGGCCATAGCGTTCTTGACATCGTTCCAGAAACCGGCACCGACCCGGGCATTGATACCAGAATCTCCCACGATGGCGAACTTTCGGGACTTGAGGGCCAGATAGATCAGCACTCCGTTCCGGTCCTTGGTATTGAACATTCCGAGCTTGGAGAACACATAGGCCGCCCGCAGATACGGATCACCCTTGCAGACATGCTCAAGATGCACCCGTATCTCCCCTGAGGTATTCTTCTCGGCAGTACCGATGGCTTCCACCAGCCTGGCCTTGTTCTCCTTCCTGAGCAGATCAGCCGCCGTCATCACTCAAAACTTACGACAGGCGCCTGCTCCGCTCCCTCAGAAGCCTCGAAATAACCTTTCTTCTCAAAGCCGAACATGCCTGCGAGAATATTGTTAGGGAACTTACGGATGGTCACATTGTAATTACGGGCCGCCTCGTTGAAGTTCTTGCGTTCCACCGCGATTCTATTCTCAGTACCCTCCAGCTGGGCCTGAAGGTCCCTGAAATTCTGGCTCGCCTTTAAGTCAGGATAACGCTCCACTGAGACCAGAAGACGGCCGATAGCCGCTCCCAGTTCATCCTGAGCCTCCATGAACTCCGATATCTGCTCCTCTGACAGACCTGAGGGATCCACCGTCATCTGAGTTGCCTTGGCCCTTGCCTCGACCACAGCCTCAAGCGTGCCGGCCTCATGCTCAGCGTAACCCTTAACGGTAGCCACCAGATTGGGCACCAGATCCGCTCTGCGCTGATATACATTCTCCACCTGGGCCCATGCTCCTGAGACACCCTCGTCCATCCTCACCATGGAATTATAGGCACCCTTTACCCAGAAAAACAAAACCAACACCAATGCGGCGATGACAATCAATGCTACATAACCCTTTTTCATATTCATACTTTCTGATTATTTTTATAACTTGATTACTCTATGACCCTGACACACCTGACAGACACGGCGTATGAATCCCTGTCCGTATAATATACATCAAATGTAGGCGCGTCATAATAAATAAACCGATAGGGAACCATGCCGTTCTCCAGTTCGGACGCTGCCCACCACATACCGTATTCCGCGATGTTCTCGTAATACCCGTACGAATCACGCGCGTTTCCGGCAGGCAGACCGTTCCAACGGGTGGTATTGGCATGCACATTGTCCGGCGAGTACGGCCACATGGTATTGCCTGAGAACGCTATGGGCGCCGACATCAAGTTGCCGAGCGAGTCCCATACGGAATAAAAGTCCGCCTCCACGCCGCTCACCGCATAAGCCAAATCCTCCCAGTCCTCCACTGTAGGTACGGACCAGCCGTCAGGACATGCTCCCTGGGGTCCGCCTCCGAGTCCGCTTCCCGAGACTCCTCCAGTAGCCTCGTTCCATGTATACAGCCTGCCGAACACCATGTCGAGTCCGTCCGAATTGTCATAGGCCCGTCCCAAAGTGTCGGCTCCGGTTCCGCTGTACCGCAGATTCTGAGTAAACCACTGGAGACTGCCGTAGCTGACCACATCATAGCTTTCGCCGTCCCTTGGATCCTCGAACACCTCATCAGCCCTGCCGGTCCCGGAGATATCCTTGTCCTCCACGGATATGACATGCACATCGGCAGTCTTCGTCAACGAATAATATTCGGGCGACATGGCGAAAACGGATATCGAATATTCTCCGGCCTCCTCAGGCAGATTGAACGCAATCGACTGACTGTACACCGTATCCGTGGGTCCTATCTCCATATCATGAGACACCCACATATACTCCGGATCCGCCGGCACACGCACGCCTGACGCGTAGGTCTCCACCCTCTGTCCGGCTACGGCGTAAGTGGGGAAATCAAAATTCACCGAACCGGACATGTTCTCCCTCTCATCCCCGTCATCATCCTTTTTGCACGCAGCTGCGGCCAAAAACAGGAAGGCCAGTGCGGCTACCGTCCTCATGCTACATTTATTCATCATTCTCATATTTTCTCAGTACAAAGATGCATTAAATTTTCTTAGTTTTGCAACCTGTTTTGGATTTTACTAAAATCATGCCATCATGAGACATCTCATATCTGTCATTTCCACCGCAATAGCGCTCACTGTCGCAGTATCCTGCTCAGTAGGTCCGGACTACAGGAGACTGGAGGGTACGGCTCAGGGAGGGACATTCCACATCATATACTCCGAACCGGAGACAGCAGACGGCTCCGTTTCCGCCGGAGAGGACAGCATCGCCATGCTGGTATCCCGGAAACTGAGGGACATCGATTTTTCCATATCCGGATACAACCATGCATCCATTCTCTCCAGGCTCAACCGCGGGGAGGACTGCGCCCCGGACAGATACTTCCTCGAGCTCTTCGACATGTCCCGCAGGCTTTGGGAAGAGACCGACGGGCTGTTCGACATCTCCGGAGGCCCGCTTTTCGATTTCTGGGGATTCGGATTCACTGATCCTGAAAAACTTGACAGCATTCGCAATGACGCCCGCACGGCATCCGTCATAGACTCCCTGAAAACCTTCGTCGGCATGGATCTGGTACGCATCGAGAACGGCAGGCTTGTAAAAGACGACCCGAGGGTACAGCTCAACTTCAACGCCATAGCCCAGGGCTACACCTGCGATGTGATTGCCGGCCTGCTCGACAGCCTCGGAGTACGGAACTACCTCGTGGAAGTCGGCATGGAGATAGTCTGCAAGGGCCTAAACGCCTCCGGTAAAAACTGGAGCATCGGCATAGATGCGCCTGTGGACGGCAGCCAGGTGGCCGGAGAGAACATCCAGAAGATCGTGCATCTTACTGACTGCGGAATCACCACTTCGGGCAACTACCGCAAATACCGCATCATCAACGGGAAGAAATATGCCCACTCCATCAATCCTGTAACCGGATACCCCGTACAGCACGACCTGCTGAGCGCCACCGTCATCTGCTCGGACACAGTCAGATGCGGGGCTCTGTCGGACGCTTACGCCACATACTGTATGGTCATCGGAAAAGAGAAAGCCCAGGAATTCATATCCTCGCACAAGAACCTGCGGGGCTACCTAATACACGACGGCGGCACAACCGATCTCCTTTAAATAAACCTCACACGAGATGCAGAACATCACCGTAAGTCGAAAAGCCACTGTAAAAGAATGGCTGCCACTCATCGCCCTCGCCTGTTCCACATTTATATTCAACACATCCGAGTTCATTCCCATAGGACTTCTGAGCGACATAGCATCCGACTTTGCCGTCACAGAGTCAAAAGCAGGCATGCTGATTACCGTCTACGCGTGGATAGTGGCCGCCGCCTCCCTGCCGCTCATGCTCATGGTGTCCGGAGTTGAGTCGAAGCGGCTCATGCTCGGCATCACCGGGCTGTTCGTCATCAGCAACATAGGGTCTGCCCTGTCCTCCGGATATTATATGCTGATGTTCTCGAGAATCGGCGTCGCCTGCGCCCATGCGGTATTCTGGTCCATTGTCACTCCGCTTGCCGTCAGAATCGCTCCGAATGGAAAAGGCTCCGCCGCACTCAGCATTATCGTAGCCGGTTCTTCCATCGCCATGATAGCAGGTCTCCCACTCGGACGCGCAATCGGACTCACCGCCGGATGGAGGATGACTTTCATGATCATAGGATGTATCTCCTTTCTGATAATGCTGTTCATAGCCGCCGTTCTGCCGAGAACCCAGGGAGAAAAAGCATTTTCCGTCAAACGGTTGCCCTCACTGCTCAGGACTCCGGCTCTCTCCGGCATATATCTGGTAACAGTTCTCTCTGTGACAGCGCACTTCACCGGATACAGCTATATCGAACCGTTCCTGGCTCAGACCGCGGGATTCAAGGCCGGTTCCATAACCATGATTCTCACTCTTTTCGGAGTAATGGGGATTATTGGCAGCTTGATTTTCTCAAGGTACTTCGACTCACACAGAAGCTTTTTCATGCGATATGCCGTAATAGGTATCGGATGCTGCCTGCTCCTGCTCAAACCGGCTGCATGCAGTATTCAGTTAATAGTTGCGCTCTGTGTCTTCTGGGGCCTGGCCAACTGCTTCTTCAATATGGTGTTCCAGTCAGAAATCATTCGCAGCGTACCGGAGGGCACATCGATAGCCATGTCCATCTACTCCGGCATCTACAATGTCGGAATCGGCGGCGGAGCCCTCATCGGAGGCCGGATATGCACGCACCTCGGCGTCGGATCCGTAGGCTACACCGGCGCCATAATCAGCCTTGCAGCCTGCCTTGCCTGCATCCTCTACCTCCAGCCCCGCCTAAAATAAAGCACTGTCGAAAAATAAAAAGGGTCTGAATCGCTTGACTCAGACCCTTTTTAGTGCCCGGAAGCGGACTATTCTCGAAAGAATTCTTAGCTGATTTGGACAGGATTTGGGCGTTGAGGTATTACATTCCTGACCCCAATAGGCCGGATTACTCGGAGAATATCTGAGGGGGATGATAGCATATTTTTTCTGCTATCTGTTATCCGCCTTAATTACATTAAAAAAACAGGCGGTATAATAGACATGAGACTGTTGCTTGCGATGATTTTATCTGCGATTTCAGGCTGGAAAATCGGCTACTATGCTTGACTTTCTTGGTAATGCTACTATATATTATTGTTGAAAGGACAGGCAACAAAGAGCCTGATATTAGAATTATGCAACAGCCATATAAGAGACAGTATCGCGAGTTGAGCGATGAGACAAAGGAGAAGATATCAGCGGCCAACCGCAACCGACCGAAATCAGAGATGCATAGGCAGCACATCAGTCAAGCGATGAAAGACTATTGGGCAAAAGTTCCTCACCGTCCTTCCAGCGGAGATGTCACCACTTATCAAGGGGAAGAAAACAGGTAAAATAATGCAGAATAAGTTATATGAAATAGGTGCAGACATTCGACAGGCTCAAAATCGTAACAGCCATAGATGCCATAGATGTGGTAGATGAGAGTGTGTTTGCGAAAACACTTGTAAGCGGCAATGTAGTATCGATGAAGTATTATCGAGAGATGCCAACCAAACTGATGATAAAGGTAGACTATGCCAGTGGAGAAGTGGTTGTGGAGTTCACTGGTAAGATACTCGGTCACAATTACCCGCATCTGATATCTATGGCGAACATAGAAGAGTGTTTCAGAAATATAGAATCACTGGGCTTCTGTCGGTTTGATATGGATTTGCTCATGCGCTCGGAAGTGGTGTCGTGTGATGTTGCCAAGGATGTGCAGTGCTCCGATGTCAGAAAGGTGCAGTCATATATCAGGAGCCACATATCCAACTACAGCAAGTATGTGTGCCGTGCATTGAAGAACGGGAACACAGTGCTGGAGAAGAATGTGACAACCAGGAAAAACAAGAAGCGTATGACTATATATGATAAAGAGCAGGAGATGAAAAAGTCGGACAATATCAGATACATGCGGAAAAACGGACTGACTGATGAGTTTGTAGGGAAATGCAGGTTTGAGATAAACCTCAACTCGAAAGAACAGATACGGAATGCCCTGCATATCGAAGACACCAATCTATTGACAGTGCTTAATTCAGAGACGAATCCCATATTGGAATTCATGGATGAGGCGGTCTGCGGCAGTCAAGGGCAGAAAGCGTGTTCCGATTGGAAGTCATATCAGCGTTATCTCGTTTTGAAGGACTGCGATTTCGATTTAGAAAAGGTCGAAGCGAAGGTCAGAAGTCTGTACAAGCGCGGGACAAAGATATCCGATGTAATGAGACCGTACCGCGAAGCATACAGCCAGTTGATGACGGAAGGTGAGGATACTTATTTTTCAGAGATACTTGCAATGTTGAGGTGAAAAACCGAGGGGATAGGGCAGAGTGCCTTTCCGGCTCAGATTGAAATCCAATATCGGCAGGATATCTTACCTACCTATACGAATTTCAAATTTTTCCAATCTTGCAGAATCGGAAAAGTGCGAGCACTTTGATTTTAGCAAGTCTGACAATCTCCGCTCTTATGGAGATTATCACGAACGTACAATGTGTTCTCTTTAACATGATAGAAATTAAATTAACTTTAGCTGTAGAACAATTGGCTTCTCGTAATAACAACCTCCCCTCGGTAGCAGTTCAAAAAAAGCAGACATCCATTTAGGGATAGATGCCTGCATTAGTTTGCTAAAGTCATTTCTATCATGACAGCGCAAAGGTATAGAATAATTCTTGAAAAGCAAGAAAAATCATCCACTGAGGATGAATTATTTTACGGAATGTGTCAAAACTCAAACTGTATCAATTTAAGATATGGAAAAAGGTGATACACCCATGCCGGAATGTATCACCTTAACTTTTTATCTTAAAGAGCCATGTCCTGCCGGATGTCAGAAGACATAGGACAGGGTGACGAAGAAGGGCTTGTTGAGTTTGGCCGGGGTGGACTTTGAGATATTAATCAGTCCCCAGTCACCGCCCATCATGAGCTGGACGCAGTTGTATCTGACACCGATGCCGACGCCCCACAGGAGATTGAACCGTCTGAGGTCTGAGTCCTCCCCGTACTCGTATAGGGTCTCTTTCATGTCTCCGGCAGATACGGTTGTCTTGTATTCCACGGACACATCAAAGCTCGGGCCCGTGTACGCGAAGACACTGAGGTCTTTCAGTATCTCGTAGCGGTACTGCACCCTCAGGGGGAAAGACACCGTATGCTCTGAAATCTCAACGGAGTACAGCGCGTCGGAGGGGGATACATATGTAGACCATTCATAGTACACTCCTCCCTGCAGTCCTATGCCGTACTTGAACTCGGGTGCCCAGTAGAGTCCGGCTTTGAGGGAGGGGTTGGTCTTTATGGCCCCGTCTTCGTCATCGCCAATCCACGGCCCCTTATAGCTGGGAGACACCAGTCTCTTGGCGGAGTAGCCGATGGACAGACCCACTATGCGCTGCTTGTATTTGGGGGTAAGCCTTTCTTTCCACCTGTCGCTGTCGGCATTATATGTCTCCGTGACGGGAATGTCCTCAAAGGTCTGCACATCCCCGTTGCCGTACATTATGGATGCTATCTCCGCGACGCTGAGCCGGAAGACCTGCCCGCTGCCGTCGTCTGCCAGCGTGTATGCAATCTCCGTGGAGGTGACTTCAACTATTCTTGCGTCAATCCTCTCCGAGTTCCTGAGGATGATGATGTCCTGCGCTGCCACGGACAGCGATGCGGTCAGGACAAGTGCGAGTGATAAAATCAATTTTCTCATCGGTATATCTTGTTATTGTGGTTGTCAGAACAAATATGAGAGCGATATGAAGAAAGGCTTGTTGACTTTGACTGCATCCCCTTTATAGTAGTTGGTCAGTCCCCAGTCACCGCCCATCATGAGCTGGAGGCCTTTCCACCTGACTCCTGCGCCCACGCCCCACAGCATCTGAAAGCGGTTGAGGGAAGAGTCTCCCTTGTAGTAGTCATCCCTCTCCCCTCCGTAATTGGACAGGTAGGCCAGATGAATGTCAAAGCTGGGGCCAGTGTACAGGAACACGCTCAGGTCACGGATAATCTCATATCGGTACTGGACTCTCAGTGGAATGGACAGTGTATGTTCCGTGTTACTGTAATTTTTCTCAACCTCGTTGTAGTAATCTCCGTAATCTGTATAGGTTCCGTTGTAAGCGGCCAGCTCGTAGTATAGTCCTGTCTGTATGCCGATACCGTACTTGAACTCGGGTGCCCAGTAGAAACCTACCATAAGGGCGGGGCTGGTCTTTCCAATCTCTTCACTGAGCATGGAAACCTTCAGCGGGCCTAGAGCCATCTGTTTGCTGGTGTATCCGATGGATATACCGAAGGGCCTTTTCCTGCCCTGCGGGGCCGGATTGAACTTCAGCTTGCCAGCCCCGTCTTCATTACCGGAACTGACCGTGCCCTGTCCTTTCGGCTCAGCGTTGAACGCCTGCACTTCCCCGTTGGCGTAGATGATGGAGGATACCTCCGAGATGTCAAGGCGGAAAGTGGGGCCGTCCGTGTAGTCGGCCTTCTTGTAGGCGATTTCCGTTGAGGAAATCTCTACAATCTTCGCCTCAATCTTCTCGGAATTCTTGAGGATGATGATGTCCTGAGCCAGTGCGCTCAGTGATGCCGCCAGCACCAGTGCCAGCGATAAAAGCAATCGTTTCATAGTGTAGTATTTAATGATTGATGTTAGTTTCCTGTCTTTCTGATTCTCATTGTCTCCTTGAATTCATGAGAATTCCCATCATAGCCTATAAGGGTGCTGATGTCTTCCGGGTAATGCACGTCATAGTCGCTGTCGTCAGGGAAGAAGTAGCCCAAGATTTCATATACACTGTCTTCACACAGATATCCGTCTTCGGACAGGTACCAACTTGCCGCCAATTCGCCATCCATGGTGCGTACAATAACTTTCCCGTTCTCAAATGTCCATCTTGCTGCGGCATCAGCATAGGCATATCCATCATCGTCAAAGCGTACCGGGAACGGTGGCCATCCTGAAATATAGTCCGAATACCAGTTGCCGTCTGTCGTGTACCAGCATATGCTGTTTGCCTGCATGGCTATTTCCCTACCGTCAAAATAAAAGACATTGCGCTCAAAAGACCATTCTCCGACAATATAGTTCCTGTCATACCTGACTCCTGCTGAGCCTCCATGCCCGCAGGAGACAGTTGTGCCCATACAAAGCAGGAGCACCGCTGCGTAATAGATAAACTTTTTCATTCAATGAAGTTTAAGCCTTCCGGGCCCCGGGGAAGAGTTTGTATAAAAAGAAAGTGTGAGGCCGATTCCGTTTATCAAGTAGAAGGTTGTGGAAGAACCTAAGCAAAAATAAACAGACCCAATACCCCACACTCGTATAGATATGAGGTACTGTCGGGTATAGAACTCCCTGACCGCATAGCCTACACAAGAATGAGTGCCGTCCGTTGTCCTTTTGCTTTTGAAAACTTCCACATTTTCTACTTAGGACGTAACGAAAACACTTCCGTATGTAATGCCGGACTGTCCGGCACTGCAAAGATAGTTATTTCCAGTTAACGGAGAGCACTCATTGAGAGGTATTGACCTGCAAAATTAGGATTTATTGCTTTCGGCAGATGTAATAACAGAATGGTGGACAGTCGTCCTTTTCCAGTCAGCCGGATGATGCCGAAGTATCCGGTCATGAACAATAATCAGGATACGGGGATTAAGGCCATCAGTTTTTGGTAGAAAAATTACCAATTTTGGATAGTGGGATTGTCAGTCTGAAAGCAGTCCGAGGAGGCTTTCAATGTCTTCTCTGCTGCGAATCCTATGCACCTTTCCGTCCACCTCAACGAATCCGTCTATGGCATGTCCGTCCCCGGAGTCATTCCCATATATAAGGACGGACAGCGGTACTTTCAGGATGTCGGCTGCCTTAATGAGTGTCAGCACATTCTTTGTCTCGAACAGTTTCAGAACATTCTGCCGGGCAATGCCCATTTGTTCAGCGAATTGGGCCTTGTTCATGCCCGCGTTCCTCAGCATATCCTCAGCGTGAGTCTCAAAATAGGTCTTCTCAGGTATGTTCATAAGTGACCAAATTAATTAGTAATGCAAATATATTCTAAAATCTTCAAAATACGATAAAATAATATTACAAAAATTTGCATAAGCAATCTTTAAATATTATATTTGCAATACAAATAAAGAGAGAAGATATGGCACAGGACAACAAAATACAGACCGCACTGGAGATGATAGAAAACTATGATTGGTATTGGAGCATGGCCGATGAGTGGAGATACGACAGTGCGAAGGCAGGCATGAGGAGATTCGTGGCACTTGTAAACACCATTGAGGATGAGGATGTTAGAAAGGCACTGCGCGGTCTGTGGACATTAAGATACGAGGAGGCAAGCGGCATCATCAGCGGACGCAATATCAATGTATCTGAACAACGCAATGAATATATGGCTGTCCTTGCAGCTTAATTCAACGGATGAATTTTAACAAACAATGATATGGAAACGATGATTATCACGACCGACAATCAAACCATCACAAGGATGGCAGTCATCGCGAAGAGAACCGACAGCGAGTTTATGGCCGGGGCAAAGGCCATGATGGTGGAGTCGTTGAAGCGACAGATGAAGAACGGAATAGCGCATTTCGTCTTTATGAAAAAGGACGGCTCTCTCAGAGAGGCGTGGGGCACCACCAACAGCAGCCTTGCCAAAAAGCACATCAACGGCAACGGTGACAGCCGGGAGCGTTATGCCACTACCGCCTATTTTGATGTGGAGAAGGGAAACTGGCGTAGTTTCCGTTGGGAGAACATGGTCACGGTCTATTGATTGGAGGCAGAGGAAATGGACAAGGTGGTAATCCTGGCAAGGGTGTCAACGGATAAGCAGGAGTATCAGCGGCAGTTGACTGAACTTCGGGAGTATTGTTCAAAGGTGGGCTGGGAGGTGGTCAGGGAGTTCGCCAACAAGGTGTCCGGGGCCAAGCGAAATAAGGAGAGGCCGGAAATAGTGGAACTGATAGAATTCGTGAAGTCCAACGATATACGGAGAGTCGTCTGCCTTGAAATCAGTAGGCTCGGCAGAAATACACTGGAGGCGTTGAGAATCATTCAGGCCCTCAACGAGCATAAGGTCAGCCTCTTTGTCAAGAACTATAATTTAGAGACCCTGACCCCGGACGGCAATGTGAATCCCGTGGCATCCCTGATTACGACCATCTTGTTGGAGATAGCGCAGATGGAACGCCTGACCATCAAAGAGCGGATGGCGTCGGGTCGCAATCAGTATATCGCCAAGTGCCGGGCTGAAGGCATCAAAATGGGCAGGCCCTCTACATACAGGAAATCCGAGAGCAAATATCGCGAGCAGTACGCCAAAGAAATCGCACTGTTACATAAGGGAATCAGTCTCAGAAATGTCAGAGCCATCACCGGGACATCCATAAATACTCTCAGAAAACTATGTCAAATCCTCAAGTAAATCTGAGCGCAAAGCGGATTATAAGTGCGCATTGAATTTGGTTTTTAAATCTCAACTGCATATATTTGCGCAGAAGGTGAGGAAACAGCACAGCACCTTGCCGGAACTCCCGGCTATAATAAGTCCGCACAGGACATCAAGAAAACAGTCAGCGTCAAGACATCTGTAAAACAAGGTAACATACCGACAGGGCCAAGCCGTCCTGGGCGTACAAGTTCCTTTGCCACGAACATCGGCAAAGGCAGCTGAAATGGCGAATAATGCGATAAGACTACCATGAAATGCTGTCGCTGGAGCGGTGTGCCGCCATACTGAAAAACTATGATTGCAAGACAGACAACGGTACACTGAAAGAGTTGAGGGATTATCTGTATCAGTTGGCCTCGATACAGGTGATGAATGAAAGTGATGAGGCCGATATTAACCCGATTACTAACCATGAACCAATCGATTTGAAATGACAAATGTTATTCTATACACGAGGGTCAGCACGGACGAGCAGGCTGAGTATGGGCTGGGACTGGAGGCTCAGGAAAGATTGCTGAGGGCACACTGCGCCAACCATAATTACAACATAGTGGGCGATGAACAGCCGTATAAGGAGGATTACTCCGCCAAGCACCATGACCTTAGACGGCCAGAGATGAAAAGAGTGTATGAATACTGCCGGAGACATAAGGGCAAGGTACAGAAACTCCTGTTCCTCCGCTGGGACAGGTTTGCCCGTAACACAGAATTCGCATTTACATACAAGCGTAAGTTCTATGATGAGCTGGGAGTTGAAATCAATGCCATAGAATCTCCCATAGATTTCACCATGCCGGACTGGTCACTGCTGTTCGCCATGCAGTGCGGTAATGCGCACACGGAAGACAATAAAATCGCAGCAAGGACAAAGGACGGCAACCATGAACACCTGATGAGAGGCGAGTGGGTCGGCAAAGCCCCTCGGGGATACAGAAATGTGAGGGTCGGGAAGCACGAATGCTGGATAGAGATAGACAAGGCCAAGGCTCCTGCCATCAAAAAGGCGTTTGAGGAGGTCGCAAAGGGACTGGAGAATCCTGCTCTAATCAGGAAGAAGTGGTGTCCTTTCGTTCCTAAGTCATCTTTCTTTGATATGCTCAGGAATAAGTTCTATATGGGAATCATACGCGTTCCGGCATACAAGGGCGACCCGGAACAATTTGTAGAAGGCAAGCACGAAGCCCTCATCAGCCGGGATACATTCTACAAAGTTCAGGATGTTCTGGAGGGCAAACGCCGCCGGACACCAAAACTTGCAAAGAGGAATATCAATCCAGAGCTGTATCTGAGAAAATTCTTAGTATGCCCTGTCTGCGGCCATCCTCTGACTGGTGCGACAACGACAGGGCACGGGGGAAAGTACACATATTATTTCTGCAATCACGACCACAAGCACCTCAATGTCCGGGCAGAAAAGGTCAATGACGGCTTTGCCCATTATACATCGGGGTTAAAACCGAACAGAGCGGTATTGGAACTTTATAACGAGATACTGCATGATATCAGAGGAGAGAAAATTAGAGAGAACAGGGCAAATGCCGACAAACTCAGTGCAGAGATGCAGAACATCCAAAACAGAGCGGATAGGGTCAGGGACTTGTTCTATGACGGCCAAATATCCAAAGCAGAAAAAGACCAATCTTTGGAGAGATTAAACAAACAGATTGGCAACCTCAAAGAAAGAATAGAGGCATTGAGACTGAGCAGGGATTTGAAAGTTAAAGACAAACTGGATTATTCCATCAATATTATCGGCAACCTCGGGGATTTCTTCAGGTCAGCAAAGCCGGAAGTCAAAGTCCTGCTGTTAGGTTCGATATTTCCCGAAAAAATCGAATTTGACGGAAAAAATTATCGAACCTGCTCGTACAACAGGATGCTCGACATCATCTATCAAGAGACCAACAGGTTACGCGGGGATATAAAAAAAGAATCTTCCGAAAAAACGGAAGATTCCGACTGGGTGCCCGGAACAGGACTCGAACCTGCACAGCCTTTCGGCCACTAGTCCCTGAAACTAGCGTGTCTACCAATTTCACCATCCGGGCAGACACTTCTATCTATCGTTATTTCCGATAATGGGAGTGCAAAGATAATACTTTTTTCCCAAGTTGTATCTCTGCCCTGAAAATTTCTACTTCACCGCAGTCCGGACAACATTGTCCACCGTCGCGAGGATAGGATAAAAAGCTTCGTCATCCAAGGCTGAATACCGTCCGACAAGAGCCCTGAGCTGGGTAAGTATCACTTCCCGTGACTGCTGCCACTGCGCTCTGTCCGCTTCAACTCCACGCCTCCGCAGATAAGCCAGGAAGCCTGCTTCAAGATCCATGCTGTCGAGAAGGGAGTTGAGTTCCTCCAGGTCCGTCACCTGCCTGAGCCGGTTCCGATACCGGTCGGCGACTTCCGACGAATATTTCACCGCAAGAGCCTGACGGTTGACCGTTACCAGCAGGTCCGTCACCCCTACCGTATCTATGGGTACGAACACATCCGGGATTATGCCTCCGCCGCCATAGACCACCTTGCCTTTGGGTGTCATGTATTTCAGGGAATCATTACGGGGAATGCTGTCTGCATCTGTCATCTCACCATGACGGTAGCGCTCGTATATGTCATACATATAGTCTACGCCTCCCGGTGTATAAGGTTTCTGGATGCAGCGTCCCGTTGCCGTATAGAAACGGGCAACTGTAAGGCGTATTCCGGAGTTGTCGGTAAAATATATCGGTTCCTGTACGACACCCTTGCCGTAGCTGCGGCGGCCGTATATCACGGCCCTGTCGTTGTCCTGCATGGCTCCGGCAAAAATCTCGCTTGAGGAAGCGCTGTTCTCGTCTATCAGCACCGAAAGCTGCAGACCCTGACACTTGCCGGTACCGTCGGCATAGAAATTCTGACGGGGACGGTGCGCGCCCTCCATGTAGACAATCAGGCTCTTCTGAGGCAGAAACTCGTTGGACAGAAGCAAAGCCTGGTCAAGATAGCCTCCGGTGTTGCCGCGGAGATCGAATATAAGCCTGCGCATGCCTGCCTCCTGAAGGCGCGGAAGGGCAGCCTCGAACTCCTCGTAGCTGGTCCTGGTAAACTTGGACAGTCTCATATACCCCGTCGTATCGTCTATCATATATGCCACATCGATGCTCTTTACCGGGATCTTGTCCCGTATCACATCGAATTCCACCATCTCGCCTCCGCGGAGTATATCGAGACGCACTTTTGAGCCGGACACCCCTTTCAGCATACTCACAAGTGTATCCTGGTCGATATGTACTCCGGCTACGGTATCGCCGTCCACAGCTATGATACGGTCGCCCGAGATAATGCCGGCCCGCTCTGACGGTCCGCCCGGAATCGCATTTATGACTATTGCCGTATCCTCCGGAACATTGAAGGTAATGCCTATACCGTCAAAGTTGCCCTCAAGTTCTGCATCGGCCTCCTCGAGACTGCGGGGAGGCAGGTACACCGAATGAGGATCCAGCTCGTTGAGTATAAGCGGAAGCACATCCTCCGTTACCCTTTTGTAGTCCACCTGATCCACATAGTTCTCCTCTATCTGGCTCAGAACGAGCTCGAGCTTGTCCCATCCGTGTCCGGTACGCAGCTGCGCTCTCTCCCGGCGCATATCCCACACTCTCGTAAGAATGCTTCCCACGAGAATCATCACTATCGACAGAAGGAGAATCTTCAGTCTGTTGCTGTTTTCAGAAGACATGACTTTCCCGATTAGATATTATCATACTTGCAGACTTCTATTCCCGCCCTGCGGAGCAGCTCGATGCCGTCCCTAACACTGTACTCGATAATGTACACCACGCGGCGTATGCCGGCCTGAATGATGAGTTTGGCGCATTCGAGACAAGGCGCGTCAGTGACATACAGGGTGGCGCCCTGGCTGTTGTTTCCGGACTTGGCTACCTTGGTGATGGCGTTGGCCTCGGCGTGCAGCACATAGGGCTTGGTCTTGCCCGTTGCGGGATCCTCGCAGATGTTCTCGAAGCCGGAGGGGGTTCCGTTGAAACCGTCCGAGATAATCATCCGGTCCTTGACCAGCAGGGCTCCGACTTTCCTGCGCGTGCAATATGAATTCTTCGCCCACACCTTTGCCATCTCAAGATAGCTGCGGTCAAACTGTTCCTGTTTTGTCATCTCCTGTCGAAATGTTTATTTGGTACGCTGATAAAGATATCTCTTGATACTCTTCTTAGGAGTCTTCTCGAATTCCTCGGGGAAAAGTTCCACGGCACCCACCTTGCAATAATTAGGCTGATGCGCGTTCATATCCTTGACACACTGCTGTATGCGGGCAAGAAGCTCCTCTTTTGTCAGACCGTCCGCAGCCGCCATCTCGGAATCCGGATAGACGAGTGCCCTGAGTCCGCCGTTGTCCTCGATGACCAAAGACTCTATCACATACGGCATGTTGTTGATCTCGCCCTCTATCTCCTCAGGATATATATTCTGACCTGAAGGTCCGAGAATCATGCTCTTGCACCGCCCCTTGATGAACAGGAACCCGTCGGAATCAATCACGCCCATATCACCGGTACGGAACCATCCGTCCTCGGTGAAGGCCTCCGCCGTAGCCTGCTCGTTCTTGTAGTAGCCTATGAACACATTGTCTCCCTTGACGAGAATCTCTCCGGGGATGTTCTGCGGATCCGGTGAGTCTATCATGACCTGCATCCTCGGGGCCGCCTTGCCGCAGGAGTAGAGCTTGGTCTCGTTCCAGCGGGCGTATGTTATGATGGGGCCGCACTCTGTCATACCGTAGCCCACCGTAAAGCGGAATCCGATACGGCGGAAGAAAGCCTCTGCCTCGCGGTTGAACGCGGCTCCTCCGATAATCACCTCATCGAACTTGCCGCCGAAAGCCTCGTCAAGCTGATTATTGATCTTTCTGAGTATCTTTTCGTCGATTACGGGAAGCCTGAGCAGCAGACGGATATCCCGGCGGTTGATGATAGGCTCGAGCTTCTTCTTGTATATCTTCTCGATGACCAGCGGCACGGTGACGATGAGGTCCGGCTTGATTTTGCCCATGGCGTCGAGGATAATCTTTGGGGTGGGAAGTCTTGTAAGGAAATGCACATGACTGCCGGAACAGAACTCCACCAAGAACTCGAACATCATACCGTACATGTGCGCTGTAGGCAGCATGGAGACGCAGTTGGAGGCGTTGTCCAGATGGCCGTGTACCTCGAACCCGAACAGGACATTGGACAACAGCGAACGGTACGGGAGCATCACTCCCTTGGAGAATCCGGATGTTCCGGAAGTATAATTGATGATAGCCAGTTCCTCCGGAGAGTCCTTGTAGTAACTGATGCAGTCAGGATTGAAACTGTGAGGATACTTCTTACCGAAAAGTTCGTTGAGGTGCTCCCTGGTCTGCACTATCTTGTCATTGGAAGCATAGAGCAGGGAAAAGTCGTTCATAAGGATAATGGCGTCGAGGCCGGGCATCTCGGACTGGGAAAGCCCCTCCCACACCATGTCTCCGACAAAGAAAACCCTGGCCTCGGAATGATTGACCAAATGGTAGATGTTGCCGCTCTTGAACTCATGCAGCAGAGGCACGGGTACGGCTCCATAGGTCAGGGCCGCGAGAAACGACACCGCCCAGTTGGCCTGGTTGCGGGAGCAGATGGCTATCTTGTCGCCCTTGTGCAGTCCGCACATCTCCAACATGATATGTATCTTCTCTATCTTCCTGGCGACATCCCTGTAATACAGTGTCACACCATTGTAGTCCGACAATGCCGGGCAGTCCCAGTTTTTCCTTATGCTATCCTCAATAATCTTGTTCAATGAATCAGGTTTCATACACTTTTATTTTAGTCTTCGTTTAAGTCCCGTCAAAATGCCTGCATGTCACAAAGATGCGAGTACAATCCTCCTTCCTTTAGAAGTTGGGCGTGAGTACCGCGCTCGACGATGCGACCCTCCTTCATCACCACTATCTCATCCGCGTGCTGTATAGTGGACAGACGATGCGCGATGACTATGGAAGTACGGTTTTTCATAAGATTGGTCAGGGCCTCCTGCACCAAGCGCTCGCTCTCTGTGTCAAGAGCAGAAGTGGCCTCATCAAGAATCAGTATCGGAGGATTCTTCAGTACGGCCCTCGCTATCGCTATCCTCTGACGCTGGCCTCCCGAGAGCTTACCGCCCCGGTCTCCTATATTGGTGTCGTATCCGTTTTCCATCTGCATGATGAACTCATCGGCATTCGCGATGCGGGCTGCCCGTTTCACATCCTCTTCCGTAACATGCTCCATACCGAAGGTAATGTTGTTGCGGACCGTATCATTGAAGAGAATCGCCTCCTGCGTGACTATGCCCATCAGCGAGATAAGTTCCTTGGGATAGTACTGCCGTATATCCACTCCGTCAATATATATAGCGCCGTCACTGACATCGTAGAACCTCGGCAGAAGGTCGGCGAGAGTGGTCTTTCCGGCTCCGGAAGGCCCGACGACGGCTATCATCTTCCCTTTGGGAATAGTCAGGCAGATATCCTTGAGAACATAGTCCGCGGAATACTTGAAGGAGACATGGCGGTACTCTATCTCATGCTCGAACGAGGACACATGCACCGGATGCTCTGCCTTGCGTATGGACGGGACTGCGTCAAGTATGGCGAATATCCTGTTGCCTGACACCAGCCCCTTCTGGATATTGGAATAAGCCGAGGCTATCGCCTTGGACGGCTCAAGCACTCTCCAGTAGAACGCGATATACACTATGAAATCCGACAGGCCCATGCCGAGCTCGCCGCGCATCTGCAGGATACCACCGTAGAAAAGAACTGCGGCGGCTACCGATATGCCGAGGAACTCCGACAGCGGAGAGGCAAGTTCCTGACGGGTGAATATGGAGCGGCTGAGTGCCTTATGTTCCTCGTTGGTGCGGTCGAAACCGGCCTGGACATATTTCTGAGCATTGAACGCCTTGATTATCCTGGCCCCGGATATGGCCTCCTCGAAATGACTTATGATACGCCCCATGAGAGCCTGGGTCTGTGTGGCTCCGCGTTTCAGCTTACGGCTCACCGCCCCTATGACAAAAGCCGATATGGGGAGGGTTATGAGCGTCAGTATAGTGAGTTTGGGAGACATGTAGAACAGACCGGCAAGAAAACCTATCACCAGAAGCGGCTCACGGAAAATTATATGAAAACTGCTGGCCACACTGTTCTGTACCTCATTGACATCATTGGACACGCTCGAGAGGATGTCTCCCTTCCGCTTGTCCTGGAAATAATCCACATTGAGACGCGTAATCTTATTGAACAGGTCGGTACGGATATTCTTCATCACATAGGTCTTCATGTTGACCAGTATCTTCTGGGACAGGAATCTGGTCAGATTGGACAGGAAAGAAGTGATGATAAGCACCATGCAGACAAACAGCAGGCCCCGCAGCGGACCGCTCGCCACCATGATTTTGGTCAGGTAGTACTGGAATACTCCGTAGAAATACTCTACGCTGAGCGAGAAATCAGGCATCGTGGAGTATTTCTCCACTGCGTCCGGACTGAAAAGCACCTCCACCAAAGGCTTGATCAGGGCATAGTTGACCACACCGAAAATTACGGACAGGATGGAGAAAATCAGGTAACCCGGCCAGAAACGGCTGTACGGCCTGGCATATGAGAGAATCCTACCGAATGTTTTCATCCTTCACCTCCTCATAATCGACATATTCGCCAATATTGTCTCCCACTATCTTGTCCTCATCAGAAGCATTCTGTCCCGATACAGACACCTCGCCTTCCTTCCGGCCCCTCCTGCGTCCCGGCGCACTGCCCGAACCGAATCTTCTCATACTCCTCATTATAGACAAAGGTATGGCCACAATGAGCAGGAGAATGCCGACCAAAATCATCATAATTATATTTATCAGTGCCATAAGTCTATCTTCTTCTAAAAGAACCGTCCCGCAGGTCCAGTATATACTCCCTGCCGTCCTGGGCCGTAACAGCCGCCTCATATGAGGATACAGGCTCTACGGATGTGTCCTTTTTCAGTTTGTGTTTCCCGGCGAATTCAGCACATATCGTGCCATTGCCGTCGTATATCAGTGTCTGGTAGGGAGTCCTGACCACCCAATAACGGGCTCCTCCGACCATCACCTCCTCGGGCAGGGACAGAATCCGCTCCGCCGGAGAGATGTCGCTCCATCCTTCCAGTCTGTCTCCATGCACATCATACATGGCAAGGGTATTGTCTGTATGAAGCACCATGAGAGAATAATTCTTGTCTCCATTGAAATCATATACATCCGGACCGAGCAGTATCTCCCTGCCGAGACTGTACGGGAACTTGCCCACCATCCTGCCGAGACGGTCCAGGAGGTATATCCGGTCACCAGCTCCGAAAAGCATCTGGAGCTTGTTGTTCTTAAGGTAGTCTATCTGACGGACCGTACCGCATATCTTCTTGTCAAACTTGACGGTCCACACCGGATTCCGGGAACGGCCAAGCAACCGCAGGTTGCAGTTGTCCAACTGCTCCAGCCAGTTGCGGGACCCGTCTATGAAATTGGTCACAGGATACGGACCCTCTGGAATCACCACCGGAGTCTCCTCATCCACATAATTGACCTGCACACCCTCCGGCAATTCCGGCTGCGGCATGCTGCTCAGGTCCTCGGAATAAGACGAAAGCCTGAGACCGAGTTCATCTCCCGTCCTGTAAGTATTCAGGAACAGATACTCGAAATTGCGCCGTCCGAACAGACCTCTGACTGTCTTGGAATAAGGCTCCTTGAAGAAGGACGACAGCGTCCCGGCATAAAGGGACGGATTGACAACCACGGAAAGGCATGATATCTCCCTGAGCTCCTCCGCGGCCGGCGTCTGCTCAAGAAAGTCCTTAAAGGAAAAATAAGTACCGAGCTGTCTCTGCCTGAGCATGGACTCCAGCACATGCCCGGGACCGACAAGCACCCAGCCGTCAGTAACGCAGCAGCTGTCCTCGGATGAAGGTCTGAACACTCCTCCGAGATATTGCGGTACATACCCGGCATAGCCGTACACACCCACGGTATCCCGGCAGTCGGACAGTATGTCGGTATTGCCGGCCCTAAGGGCCAGTATCTTATCAGAGCCGTCGGCTCCTGTGGCAAACACAGCCGCCTCGGTCAGTTCCAGAGACGAGACAAAGTCAGCGACAGACATATCCCTGTCTTCGGCCAACTTCTTGTTGCGTTGATTGTAAACTGTCTTTAAACCTCGGGCCGAAAGATAAGTACCGTACGCGCTCATATAATCCGGAAGCGACGAGAGCGGAAGCGTTATGATATAAGCCGCGTCATGCGGAGCGACCGAAAATACCTCCGGTTTTGCGCCACGCTGGGTCATAAGCACATCCGAGTATTTTTCCCCGTCGATAAGGGCCGCGCACTTTCCTTCGAGCATCCTCGTGGATCCGTCTCCTTCGAGTCCCAGAGTGAACCAGTCGGCAAAACTCTGGAAAAATGACGCGTATCTCACATAAGCGCCGGCGGCCATACCGGAGAATATCTTGCCGAGATTGGACGAACTCACATGGAGTATCCCGTCATCGGACGACACACCGCCGATTCGGGAGTACATGGGATCCGTCATGACGGACTCTCCTGTCTCAAGATGCCGTAACGACGACTCCACTATCACCAGTGACGGACTGGCTACGAAAAATCCGCCCACACGGGCAAACGAAGCGTCCGGAACCGCCGACTTATATATTACGGATTCTCCGTACCTTTTCTCCACCACGCCGTCGCACCCGGCGAGAAGGTCGGAGACAAAACCGGCCGCACCGTCATCGGGAAGCGACAGCACCACCAGCGGAGAGACCGTATTCTTGCTCGAATAATGCATGGATACGACGGCAGGCCACTCTGACGAGACAGTCGGGAAGCACGCGAGCATCATGCCGAGCGCGCTTCCTCCGTCCGTCATATCCCTGATCTCCGAAAAAGAGCCGGTCTCAAAGAGGAATATAGCATCCGAGGGGACGGCCTGTACTCCTTCAGCAAGCCGGTCGGTTCCGGCCTGGCCTTCCCGGTCAGCAAAAAACAAAGCGCTGAACAGACACGCCACACCTGCGAGAAGCAGGACCGCCACCGCCGTATAGATGATTATACTCCTCCTGTTCATAGTATCACTTATTTATCGTTCCCTGCATTGTCATCAGTCTCTTCGGGAGCGGCCTTCATGACCTTGATAAGCTCGACCTTGAAGATAAGAAGACTGTTCGCGGGTATCGGGCCGCTTCCATACTGGCCGTATGCGAGGTCGGACGGCAGATACAGAGTAATCTCTCCGCCTTCCTTGGCATAGGTAAGACCCTCTGCCCATCCCTTGATTACTCCGCTGAGAGGGAATACGGCGCTCTTTCCTCTCTCATAAGACGAGTCGAATACGGTTCCGTCCAGCAGACAGCCCTCGTAATTGACCTCCACGGTATCGGCCATCTCAGGAGAGATTCCGGTACCTTCCCTCTCTATCTTATACTGAAGTCCGGACTCCGTCTCCACGACTCCCTCCTTCTCCTTGTTGGCAGCAAGGAACTCCTCGCCCTCTGTCTTGTTGCGCTCGCTCTCAAAAGCGTAACGGCGCTGGATATAACTCTGGATGCGGAGATTCAGCTCGTTCTCATCCAGCATGGTCTCTTTCTCCGATATCACATCGTTGAAGCCCTTTTTGAGCTCGCTCAGGTTTATCTCGCCGAACGGAGTACTTGTCAGCATCTTGCCGTAGTACATACCGAGGGCATAGCTGATGGTGTCTATCTGCTCGCTTGTGGCATCGGGCATCCTGTCACCTTTTTTATACACTTGTCCGCAGGATGTCACAATGGACAGTCCTGCAATTACCGCTGCTGCGGTGAGCATGATTACTGTTTTTTTCATTTCGCTTTTATTGTTTTGATTCTGGTTGTCATATAAAGTGCGGCGACACCGAGACACGCTGCGAGAAACGATGTGGCCAGTATGGCCAGCTTACCGGCATTGACGAGCTCTCCGTCGCTGAAAGCAAGATTGTCTATGAAGATGGACATCGTGAAGCCTATGCCTCCGAGTATACCGAGAGAGAGCACCTGTTTCCATTTGGTACCGGCAGGCAGGTCCGCCAAGCGCAGCTTGACTGCAAGCCAGCTGAAGGCAAATATTCCCAACGGCTTACCCACAAGCAGTCCGAAGAACACACCCGGAATGACTGCAGGCATCACTCCCTGGCCGATGGAAGAAGAATCTATCACGACTCCGGCATTGGCCAAAGCGAAGAGAGGCATTATCAGGAAAGTAACCCACGGATGCAGGGCCGATTCCATGCGGCCCAACAGGGTATCAGGACCTGAGAACGACCTGACATCACCCACTGAGCTTCTGGCCGGAATCGTCATCGCCAGAATCACGCCGGCAATGGTGGCATGGATTCCGGAACGGAAAACGAACACAAACAACGCCACGCCGAGAGCAATATACACCAGCGCGGATCTCACTCCTGCCTTGTTGATAACAATCAGCAGCAACACCACTGCAAGGGCATAGAGCAGATATATGAAATGTATGTCGTGCGAGGGATAGAACACGGCCAGCACTATGATCGCACCTATGTCATCCACTACCGCCAGCGCGACTAAGAATACCTTCAGCCCCGCGGGACAACGGGTACCCAAAAGCGACAGGACTCCTATTGCGAATGCTATGTCGGTAGCCATCGGAATTCCCCAGCCGGATGCGGACGGGGTGCCTGCGTTGAATACCGTATATATCAAGGCCGGGAATATCATCCCTCCCAGTGCGGCGAACATCGGAAGAGCAGCCTTCTTCATCGTGGACAATTCCCCGACAAGCAGTTCCCGCTTTATTTCCAGACCCACCGAGAAAAAGAACACAGCCATCAGCACATCGTCAATCCACAGCCTGAGCGGCATACTGAAAGTATTTTCCCCAAATGAGACACCCAGGTTGACAGACCAGAGCTCATGGAGACCGCGCATTGACGGGACATTGGCTGCAAGGACAGCTGTCACTGCACATATCAAAAGCAGCACACCCCCAGTCATACTGTTGTGGAGCATTCTGTTCAGCAGCACCCGGCGCCGCATCATGTACATGTTGTTTATCCTCATCTGTCTTCCGTTCAGGTTATTTTGCAACTTACAAATTTAATTATTTTTTCTTTCGTGAATACACCGAATACAACAAGAGCCTGAACAGCATCCTCACACCGGCGTTGGCATCCCATTCCGAATGCAGCGACGGAGCCACCTCACACAAGTCAAAACCCACAATCCTACGGCCTGACGAAGCCAGCTTCCTGAGCAGCCAGTCCGCCTGGGAAAATGTAAGGCCTCCCGGCACCGGAGTTCCTGTACCCGGACAATATTCGGGAGACAGGCCGTCGATATCGAAGCTCACATACACATCGCCGGGCAGGGTCGAGAGAATATCCTCACACACGCTGTCCCACGGACTGCCGCCGAAAAGCCTTTCCTTGATGCTGAGGTCAGTAAACGGAGAAAACATTTCAGAAGAAGTCACCAAAGCATATTCGGCCGAGCAGAAATCCCTTATTCCGACCTGGGTAATATGTCCCAGACCGTCAGCCTCCCGCATGGCATTGAACATTATGGATGCATGTGAGTAACGGAAACCCTCGTATGCCTCCCTGGTGTCGGAATGCGCATCCACATGCAGTATGCCCATGCCGGGATACATTCTTGAAAGAGCCTTGATCAGGCCGAGCGGCACACTGTGCTCACCCCCGACAAGGGCCACAGTCTTCCCCTGGGACAGATATTTTTCCGAAACCTTGCCGACATAGTCATTGAGATATTCCGAGCAGGCATTCACCTGGGAGCACAGCTCCACGAGCGATTCCTGCGCCTCACCCTGCTCAAGAGCCGATATGACGCGTTCGGCAAGACCTCTCGCACGCCCGTTCAAAGCAGCGATATCCTCACTCTGAGGCAAAGTCCATACTTTCATATCAGCGGCTCCGGGGATTCTCTCGTCAAACAAGTCCACCTGAAGGGATGCGTCCAGCATCGCCGCCGGCCCCTGCGCCGTTCCCTTGCCATAGGACACCGTAGCGTCCCACGGAACCTGGACTATCACAGTATCCGCCTCAGCCTCCGTACATGGCAGGCCGAAAAAATTGCCGTTGGCTATGCCTATGCTGTCTGGATCGAACTCCGCCATCACTGTATGCCCTCCCTCATTATGTCATGAATGTGTATGAGACCGGCATAACACCCGTCATTGAGGACAACCACCGAAGTTATCTTGTTCTCCTCCATCATCCTGAGGGCATCCACTGCCAAAGCCGACATGTCGACCGTCTTGGGTGAGCGCGACATGATGTCTCCGGCCTTGAGCGTATTGATGTCCTTGCCGTTCTCTATCATGCGCCTCACATCCCCGTCGGTGATTATGCCTCTCAGCGTACCGTCCTGAGCAAGCACCACAGTCGCGCCCAGTCTGTGCGAAGAGATGGTCACTATCACATTCTTTATGGTCTCGTCCTCGGACACCCATGGCTTATTGGTTTTGTCAAAGACATCCTCTACCCTCATATACAGCCTCTTGCCCAAAGTCCCACCGGGATGGAAACGCCCGAAGTCCTCAGCCGTAAAATGCTTGTGACGGGAAAGCGCCATGGCTATGGCATCGCATACTACCAGATGCAGCGTCGTGCTTGTGGTGGGCGCAAGGTTGTTCGGTCCGGCCTCCCTCTCCATAGGCACATATATAAGATAGTCTGAATGCGTTCCGAGAAACGAGTCCCGGCAGGAGACTATCGACACGACCGGATTGCCCATCTTCCTCACGAACGGAAGCAGCCGCTTTATCTCATCGGTGTTGCCGCTCTTGGATATAAACAGCACCACATCGTCATGTCCGATCATGCCCATGTCCCCGTGCACCGCATCCGCCGAATGCAGAAACAGCGCGCAGGTGCCGGTAGAGTTGAGGGTAGCTACCATCTTCTGGGCGATGATGGCGCTTTTCCCCACGCCCGAGACCACTATCCGGCCACGGCATCCGGCCATAAGCTCCACTGCCTCACCGAACTTCTCATCGACAATCTGCGGCAGCGCAGCCACGGCACGGGCCTCCGTCTGAATGGTCTCCAAAGCGTATCTATTCAAATTTTCTACTATATTTTTCATTTTAATTTGCAAGAAAATAAACTTTTCGGTATTTTTAGACGCGCAAAGGTAATAAATATGAAGATTAGTTCAGAAGAATTACATTCCAATTTAAAGAAGTTTTTCGGATTCGACACCTTCAAAGGTGAACAGGAGAAAATCATAACACATCTCATAGAAGGGCACAACGCTTTCGTTCTTATGCCCACCGGCGGAGGAAAATCCCTCTGCTACCAGTTACCGGCCCTGCTCATGCCCGGCACCGCAATCGTGGTATCACCGCTCATCGCGCTGATGAAGAACCAGGTGGATGCCATCCGCGGCTTCATCTCCAGCTCCGAGGGAGTAGCCCATTTCCTCAACTCATCCCTCAACAAGGCCCAGATTCAGGAGGTGAAGGACGACCTGCTGTCAGGGGTCACCAAGCTGCTGTATGTCGCTCCCGAATCCCTCAACAAGGAAGAGACCAAGAGCCTGCTGCGGCAGATAACGATATCATTCTATGCCATCGACGAGGCGCACTGCATCTCCGAATGGGGCCATGACTTCCGCCCCGAATACCGCAACATACGGAGCGTGGTGGAGGAACTCGGCGTGGCTCCGATCATAGCCCTTACAGCCACGGCTACCCCGAAAGTACAGGCCGACATCCAGAAAAACCTCAACATGATGGATGCCCGCGTATTCAGGAGCTCCTTCAACCGCCCCAATCTCTACTACGAGATCCGGGACAAGGTCAATGTCAAGAAGGAGCTGATCAAGTTCATCAAGGAGAACGCCGGGAAGTCTGGAATCATATACTGCCTGAGCCGGAAAAAGACCGAGGAAATAGCCGAGTTTCTCAATGTCAACGGCATCAAGGCCCTCCCCTATCACGCAGGCATGGACGCTGCCACCCGCGCCAAGAACCAGGACATGTTCCTGATGGAGGAGGTGGATGTCATCGTGGCCACCATCGCCTTCGGAATGGGCATCGACAAGCCGGATGTCCGGTTCGTAATACACTATGACATACCAAAGAGCCTTGAGGGTTACTATCAGGAGACCGGAAGGGCCGGAAGAGACGGGGAGGAGGGCAAGTGCATAGCCTTCTACAGCTATAAGGACATCCTCAAGTTGGAGAAGTTCATGCAGGGCAAGCCGTTGTCCGAGCAGGAGATAGGCAAGCAGCTCCTTCTCGAGACAGTAGCCTACGCCGAATCCAACCGCTGCCGCAGGAAGATACTGCTCAACTATTTCGGAGAGGATTACCCGGAGGAGAACTGCGGCAACTGCGACAACTGCATCCATCCGAAAAAGATGTTCGAGGGCAAGGAATATCTGGCCACCGTCCTCGAGCTCGTCGATTCCATGAAGGAGAATTTCAAGGCCGACCATCTTGCCAACATACTCGCAGGAGAATCAAATTCGATAATCAAGTCCTACAATCATCATCTCAGCGAATTCTTCGGAATGGGCAAGGACAAGGGGGCGCGCTTCTGGATAGCCGTCATCCGCCAGGCGGTGGTCATGCACTTTCTAAACAAGGACATCGAGCAGTACGGACTGATATCCATCACTCCCAAAGGAAAGGATTTCATGGAGAACCCCTACCCGATAATGCTGACCGAGGACAGGGAATTCATGGACAGCGATGAGGAGGACGATGAGGATTCGGCAGCCATCTCGGCTGCACGGCACGGCGGCGGAGTCGGAGACCCGGTGCTGTTCGCCATGCTCAAAGAGCTGCGCAAGGACATGTCCAGAAAGCTCAAGCTGCCTGGATTTGTCATCTTCACGGACCCTTCGCTGGAAGACATGTCGATTCACTACCCCATCACCCTGGACGAGCTGAAGAACTGCCAGGGCGTCGGCGACGGCAAGGCCCGGAAATACGGCAAGGAATTCGTCGAGCTGATAGCGGCATATGTGAAGGAGAACGAGATTCAAAGGCCGGAGGACATAGTGGTCAAGTCCATCGTCAACAAGTCTGCCAACAAGGTCTACATAATACAGAACATCGACCGCAAGGTGCCTTTGGACGATATTGCGGACGCCAGGAATATGGAATTCTCTGACATTCTGGATGAGCTGGAGGCTATCGTCGCATCAGGGACGAGAATTGACATCAACTACTACATCCAGCAGACAGTGGATGACGACAAGGTGGAAGACATCTACGACTACTTCAAGGAAGAAGCCGAGACAGACTCCATTGCAGAAGCCGTCAAGGAGCTGGGCCCGGACTATCAGGAAGAGGAAATAAGGCTCGTGCGCATCAAGTTCCTTTCAGAAGTCGCCAATTAGCATCGGTTAAAGATACCTGTTGAACCAGGTAATCTGGCGCTTGGCGTAGCGGCGGGTGTTTCTTTTGACAAGTTCCACGGCCTCGTCAAGCGATATCCTGCCGTCCAGATAGTCAAAGACCTCGCTGTATCCGACAGTGCGGAGAGCCGGCATGTCGCGGTACGCTGCCAGAGAGCGCACCTCGTCGACCAGTCCCGCCCCGAACATCTTCTCCGTCCTGCGGTCAATACGGGCATACAGTTCCTCTCTTGGCATGGTCAGGATCTTCCGTTCCACATTGAAAAAGCGCTTCTTCTGAGGATTGGTCTTGAAGGAGGAGAATTTACGGCCTGTGGAGAGCGTCACTTCCAGAGCCCTGACGACCCGCTGTCGGTTAGACAGGTCTATAGCCGCATAGCTCTCCGGGTCCAGCTCCCGCAGCTCCTCCGCAAGAACACCGACTCCCTCGGTCATCGCCCTTTCCGTCAACTTCCTTCGCAAGTTCTGATCCGCCGAAGGGAAATCGTCAAAGCCATAGCAGACCGCATCGGCGTACAGACCCGAACCTCCGACCATCACCAGACGGTCGTGCTCTTTGAACAACTCCGAGAGCAGAGCAATCGCATCCAGTTCATACTGGCCGGCAGAATAACGGCAGGACACCGAGTGGCTGAAGATGAAATAATGTCTCACCCGACGCAGCTGTTCCTCCGACGGAGGAGCCGTACCGATACGCATCTCCTTGAATATCTGTCTTGAATCGCAGGATATTACCGGCGAGCCGTACTCCTCTGCAAGCTCCACGGCATAATCCGTCTTACCTGCCGCCGTAGGCCCGAGTATCTGGACAAGGACCTTCTCCATCCCTACAGGTTTTCCTCTCCCTCCGGAAGCTCGTCGTCCTCGTATGCCGCGTCTTCAGTCTCCGCAGATTCCTGAGCTTTAGCAGAGAACTCCTCAAACTCCTCATACACCGCCGAGAACTGATCCGGATTGCGCCCGCGCTCAGCCAACAGGACCGGATAGGAAATCCTGGGACTATATTCCAGTGCCGACACCTGTCTCAACTCAAGAAAAAGGTCACGGTCCATATTGTAAACATACCGAAGGACCACACCTTCTTCTCCGAAAGCCTCCTCCACGGACACATGGTCCATCGATCCGTCTCCGAAGTCGAAAAGCCCGATACGGCGCATTACCTTGCCTTTTCCTGAAAGTACCTCGAACATGGTCATCTGATCCGGAGCGAACCCCAAGTCCCTGTCGAGGAAACCGCGGAGCCTGAACAGGCTCATCCCTGAATCGAGTCCGTACTCCCTGAAGAACACCTTGCTGCACGGGATTGTCACCCTATATCTGAATATAGCCATAATTTAGTGTTTTACTCCTCTCAGAAACTCTACGGCGTCCACGCCGTCCGGCCAGTCCTCCAGCCCGGGTCTCTGAGCGTAGCCAAAGTTACGGATAATTTTTTGAATTCTGTCCTCATCCCTGCGGATAAAGTTTTCAACATCCTCAGGGGATGAATACTCCGAATACCACACCTCGCCCACCGGGAGCGTCCGGCCGTACGGGCTGCCGCTCCCAAGCCTCCGGAATATCACCGTTCCGCCGTCTATAAAATCCTCTCCGGCCAAAGTCAGTACCGCCTTGTTCTTCCGGTGGTTGTCAGCGGCCAGCCGGCCGAGGCGGCTGGCTGCGAACCTCTCCGCCGCCGCCGTTAACGGACACATATCATAACCGGCCGGCACTATAAGCCACACGACGCTTCGGCAGCCTAACCCGTAATAAAGCAGCATATCCTCCGCAAGATCCTCCAGTGCGGACGGCGTCTCGTCTCCGGCAATCACGGCAAGACTGAAACGCGAGGCCCGGATCAGTTTCGGAATACCGGGGAAATGCTCCCGGAAATATCCGGCAGCGGCATCCCCTCCCATTGTCAGCATGGCATCCACCCTCCAGCCGTCGGTCGAACCGCAGAACTCCACATCAGGAAAAAGAACCGGAAGCAGATGCCTGTCTTTTGAAGAGAGCTTCACCACCGGCTTCCAGCCTGCCGCCAGCACAGACAGGATATCGTGAAATGCCACAGCCGGTATATTGCCGGCAGCCACCACCCCGCAGAGAGGCTCCGCACCCGGATCAGGCACAGGATATGCACCGAGCCACCGGCGCAGCGCATCCTCGGCCAGAAATCCGCAGGCTATCGCCTCCAACGCCCTGCACTGCATATATGGCGTGAAAAACGCATTGTCCCTCGCTGAAAGCTCCACCGCCGTCTCCAGCTCGGGCCAGCATGTGTCTCCGGCCAGCCACTTCATGAGCCTGTGTCCGAGCGCCGCATACACGGTTATGAATTCCTCATTTCTCATTTTGCGTCCGTTGACAGCCCAAAGATAAAAAAATTTAGGCTCTTCCGGCTTTTTTGACTAACTTAGTGCCTCAAACGGCCGATATGGACACACAGGAGAGAAACGACACCTACATGAGCATCGCTGCCCCGTCAGAGGGAATTTACAAGGAGAAGGGCAGCAAGTTTCTCGCTTTCGCATACCCGGTCATGTCGGAGGAAGAGATCAAGGCACATCTGGAACGGATACGGAAAGAATATTACGACGCGCGGCACCACTGCTATGCCTACAGGCTCGGACTGGAGGGCAATGTATGGAGGATGAATGACGACGGGGAGCCGTCATCCACTGCCGGCAGACCGATTTTCGGTCAGATACAGTCGGCCGGTCTCAGTGACATCCTGATAGTAGTGGTCAGGTACTTCGGCGGCATAAAACTCGGCGTGCCCGGACTCATAAATGCCTACCGGAGTGCGGCGGCCGACGCCATATCCAACGGCAGGACAATAGAGAAAGTAGCTGCGGAGGCCTTCTCCGTGACATTCGACTACGCTGCGATGGACAAAGTGATGCGGACACTCAAGGACATGGGCATAACACCGCAGATGAGCTCGGCCGGCACCGCCTGCAGGATAGAGGCCCGCGTCAGACTCAGGGATACCGGCCGGTTCGAGGACAGGATGAGGGAGGCCGAAGCTGTAGTGGCACACTTATAATATAAATATACATGGCTAAAAGTTTAATTTCGATTCAAGACTTCACCAAGGAGGAGATACTGCACATCCTCGATGTAGCAGAGGAGATGGAGCACAACAAGTCGCAGACATTTCTGAGCGACAAGGTGGTGGCATGCATCTTCTTCGAGCCTTCCACAAGGACGAGGCTGAGTTTCGAGACTGCCGCCAACAGACTGGGGGCAAGGGTTATCGGATTTTCCGACGCCGCCAATACCAGCATCCGCAAGGGCGAAAGCCTCAAGGACACCATAAAGATGGTATCCAACTATGTGGACCTTATCGTCATGAGACACCCGCTCGAAGGCAGCGCACGCTACGCCTCGGAGGTGGCGTCCGTTCCCGTAATCAACGCCGGAGACGGAGCCAACCAGCATCCCACCCAGACCCTGCTCGACCTCTACACTATCAGACAGACCCAGGGCCGCCTGGACCATATCAACATCAATATGGTCGGAGACCTGAAATACGGCAGGACAGTACACTCCCTGCTTCAGGCCATGAGCCATTTCTCCCCTGAATTCGAGTTCACCGCCCCGGACGAGCTGAAGCTGCCGCAGGAGTACCGCGATTTCATGGACAGCAAGGGCATCCCATACAAGGAAACTTCAGACCTACAGGAATACCTCAACAGCACGGACATCCTTTACATGACCCGCATCCAGCAGGAGAGGTTCACAGACCCGGTCGAATACGAAAAGGTCAAGAATGTATACAGCCTCAATGCATCCATGCTGTCTGACGCCCGCCCCAACATGAAAATCCTCCACCCCCTGCCCAGGCTGCAGGAAATCGCAACGGATGTGGACGACACCCCGTTCGCATGGTATTTCAAACAGGCGGAGAACGGAATGTATGTCCGCATGGCCATCATCTCATATTTACTTGGAAAAAGATAGGAGGACAGCCTTATGGAAAGAATTGAAGACAGACAGTTGAAAGTCAGCGCCATCAAAAACGGCACCGTACTGGACCACATACCCAGTTGCCAGGTATTCAAAGTCATCGACATACTCGGGCTGAGCAGTTCCGAGCATCCCGTAACCTTCGGAGTGAACCTTGACAGCAAGTCCATGGGCCGCAAGGGCATAATCAAGATATCCGAACGGTTCTTCCGGGATGACGAGCTCAATAAGATCGCCCTCATCGCTCCCAACGCCAGCGTCAACATCATCCGCGACTTCAAAGTAGTCGAGAAAAAAGTCCTGACCATCCCAGGGACCATCTGCGGTATCGTCAGATGCATCAACCCCATGTGCGTGACAAATCATGAGAACATCCCCACACGGTTCAAGACCATAGTCAAAGGTTCTGAGATACAGTTATTGTGCTCATACTGCGAAAAGATTACAGATTTATAATTTTTACCCATTGTCACAAATATTTTATAACTTTGGGCCTTGATTTAGATTAAACATTTTAAACATTTTCAGATATGAAAAAAGCTTATAATTTCAACGCCGGTCCCTGCGTTCTGCCCAAACCGGCCATCGAAGCGGCTATCGAAGCCCTTAAAGACTTCAAGGGAACAGGAATGTCCGTAATAGAAGTGTCTCACAGAAGCAAGGAGTGGGAGGCCGTTATGGACGAGTGCCGTTCTCTCTGGAAAGAACTCCTCAACATCCCTGACGGATACAGCGTCCTCTTCCTCGGCGGCGGTGCATCCCTCCAGTTCCTCTATGTGGCCATGAACCTCCTCGAGAACAAGGCCGGCTACTTAGAGACAGGCGTATGGGCAAAGAAAGCCCTCAAAGAAGCCAAAGGCATCGGCAACGCCTATGCAGTAGCTTCCTCAGCCGACAAGAACTACACCTACATCCCTAAGGGATACGAGATCCCCACTGACCTCGACTACTTCCACATCACTACCAACAACACCATCAAAGGTACTGAGATTCACGAGGATATGGATTGCCCCGTGCCCCTCGTTGCCGATATGTCATCCGACATCATGAGCCGTCCTGTAGACATTTCCAAGTATGCTCTGATCTACGGCGGTGCACAGAAGAACGTAGGTCCTGCCGGTGTAGTATTCGTTATCGTTAAGGACGAGATCCTCGGCAAGGTATCCCGCTATCTGCCCACCATGCTCGACTACCGCACACACATCGAGGGTGAGTCCATGTTCAACACCCCTCCTGTATTCTCTATCTTCGTTATGACCGAGACCCTGAAATGGGTTAAGGCTCAGGGTGGTGTAAAGGCCATGTACGAGCTCAACAAGAAGAAAGCCGGAATGCTCTATGACGAGATCGACCGCAACTCCCTCTTCGTCGGCACAGCCGCCAAGGAGGACCGTTCACTGATGAACGTATGCTTCGTAATGGCTCCCGGCCACGAGGATCTTCAGGATGAGTTCCTCGCCTTCGCAAAGGAAAGAGGCATGGTAGGTATCAAGGGCCACCGCTCTGTCGGCGGATTCCGCGCTTCCATCTACAACGCCTGCCCTATCGAGGCTGTTGAGGCTCTGATCGCCTGCATGCAGGAGTTCGAGAAATTGCATAAATAATTAACCCGACAACCCCGGCATATCCACATCATAACCGGACTGCCGGGGTTCGGTTTTTTCAATAGTTTATAATCAACATTTTAAAACATCTACAATGAAAATATTAGTAGCAACTGAGAAACCTTTTTCAAAGGTAGCCGTTGATCAGATCCGCGAGATCGTGGAGAAAGGCGGCCATGAGCTTGCAACTCTCGAGAAATATACCGATGTACAGCAGCTTTACGCAGCAGTGGCAGATGCAGACGCCCTCATCGTCCGCTCCGACAAGGTGACCAAGGAGGTCATTGCAGCCGCTCCCAAGCTGAAGATCGTTGTCCGTGCCGGCGCAGGTTATGACAACCTCGACTTAGCAGCCTGCACCGAGAGAGGCATCGTAGCCATGAACACTCCCGGCCAGAACTCCAACGCCGTGGCTGAACTCGCTATCGGCATGATGATCTACATCTCCCGCAACCAGTTCACTCCCGGTACAGGCTCCGAGCTCAAGGGCAAGACCCTCGGTATCCAGGCTTACGGCAATGTCGGCCGCTTAGTAGCAGCTCACGCCAAGAGCTTCGGCATGAAGATCATGGCCTTCGACCCCTTCGTTCCCGCTGACAAGATTCAGGCCGAGGGCGTAGAAGTAGCCGCTTCACTCGAGGACCTCTATGCCAAGAGCGACTTCGTATCCCTGCATATCCCCGCAACCAACGAAACCAAGAACTCCATCGGTTACGCTCTCCTCTCCAAGATGCCTAAAGGCGGCTGCCTCGTGAACACCGCCCGCAAGGAAGTGATCAACGAGCCCGAGCTCGTGAAGGTTCTCGAGGAAAGACAGGACCTGAAATACATCACCGACATCGCCGCCACCAACCAGGCCGAGCTCAACGAAAAATTCGGCAAGAGAGTCTTCGCTACCCCCAAGAAGATGGGTGCCGAGACAGCCGAGGCCAATATCAACGCCGGAGTAGCCGCTGCCAACCAGATCTGCGACTTCTTCGCTACAGGCAACCGCAAGTTCCAGGTAAACAAATAGTCAATAGAAGAGAAACGATATGGTAAAAGTAAAACCTTTTGCAGCAATCCGTCCTCCCAAGTCCATCGTGGAGGAAGTGGCAGCCCGTCCTTACGACGTGCTCAACTCCCAGGAGGCCAAGGCTGAGGCCGGCGAGAAATCCCTCCTTCACATCACCAAGCCCGAGATTGACTTCGATCCCATCATCGACGAGCACTCGCAGCCCGCATACGACAAGGCTGTCGAGAACTTCAAGAAATGGCAGGAGAAAGGCTGGCTCGTGCAGGACAAGAAGGAGTGCTACTATGTCTACGCCCAGACCATGAACGGCCGTACCCAGTACGGTATCGTACTCTGCGCCAATGTAGACGACTACCTGACCGGCAAGATCAAGAAGCATGAGCTCACCCGCAAGGACAAGGAAGAGGACCGTATGATCCATGTCCGCATCAGAATGCCAACATCGAGCCCGTATTCTTCGCATATCCCGACAACACCGAAATCAACGCCATCGTGAAGAAGTACACCGACGGCAAGCCCGAGTATGACTTCGTGGCACCCGACGACGGTTTCGGCCATCACTTCTGGGTAATCGACAATGACGAGGACATCAGGAGGATTACCGAGATCTTCTCGACCATTCCCGCGTTCTATGTAGCCGACGGTCACCACCGTACAGCCGCAGCCGCTCTCGTAGGAGAGGAGAAGCGCCGCCAGAATCCCAACCACCGCGGAGACGAGGAGTACAACTACTTCATGGCAGTAGTATTCCCCGAGAGCCACCTCAAGATTATCGACTACAACCGCGTGGTGAAGGATCTCAACGGCCTCACACCCGAGC
>DXAT01000058.1 GCA_019116965.1 Candidatus Coprenecus pullistercoris | reverse complement strand
CACGGATATCCGGAGGCTGTATGTCTGCGGAGAGATAGCCTCGACCGGTATCATGGGTGCAAACAGGCTGGCGTCCAACTCTCTGATAGAG
Source organism: Candidatus Coprenecus pullistercoris (assembly GCA_019116965.1). Taxonomy (GTDB): domain Bacteria; phylum Bacteroidota; class Bacteroidia; order Bacteroidales; family UBA932; genus Coprenecus; species Coprenecus pullistercoris. The sequence goes on along the minus strand of DXAT01000058.1, from coordinate 22,381 downwards.
TGCCTGGTGTTCGGACGCAGGGCCATTGAGTCCTCCGCTGAGTACGGCCCGATAGACGCTGTCCCGCATTTTGAGAAACTGTACCGTAAGGATGAGTCTCAGGCGGAGCGGTACTATGCGCTGAAAAGACAGATTGCCCATATGATGAACAACTGCTCCGGCATCATCCGTTCGGAACTGCTGCTCTCCACGGGTCTCAATCTGGTGAAAAAAGAACTGCGTGAGCTGGGGGAGGAGAAGCACGAGTACTACGACGAGGCTTCCCGCAAGCTGCTGACAGTGGCCCGGCTGATAATGACCGGGGCCCGCTTCCGCAGGGAGAGCCGCGGCGGCCACTATCGTGAGGACTATCCGCTCCTGAAGGAGGAGTTCGCAGTCCACACGGTACAGCGCATCGGGGAAAAACTGACCACAAAAAAGGTCAATGAGGAGTAGCCTGTTACTTGTTTTTCGCCAGTCCTCTCCATACCAAGGCCGAGATTGCGGCTCCGAGGAACGGCGCGACTATGAACAGCCACAGTTGTGACAGAGCTTTTCCGCCTTCGAATACTGCCGGTGCTATGCTGCGGGCAGGATTGACGGATGTGCCTGTGATGGGGATGCATACGATGTGTATCAGCACCAGTGCCAGGCCTATGGCCAGACCTGCGAAGCTGCCTGCCCCATGCTTCTTGTCGGTCGTTCCGAGTACGACAAGTACGAAAATGAAGGTGAAAACGGTCTCGGCTATGAATGCCTGGAGCATCTCTCCGTCATCGAATGTGTTGGAACCGGTGAGTGTGGGCCCGTCATGTGCGCCGGTGGAGACGAGTGCGTAGAGGATGGCGGACCCGAGGAATGCTCCGATCACCTGGAACAGCATATACATGACGGCATCCTTGACTGACATCCGTCCGGACAATGTTACGCCGAGGGTGATGGCCGGATTGATGTGGCATCCGGAGATTCCGCCTATGGTATAGGCCATTGCAACAACCGCCAGTCCGAATGACAGAGCAACTCCGATAGTTCCTACGCCAGCACCGACAGTGTCGGCCACATTGCCTGCGAAAACAGCGCTTCCACAGCCCATGAGGACCAGAACCATAGTTCCGATCATTTCTGCAAAATACTTTTTCATAGAAATTGATATTGATTATAACTAATAATCATGTAAAGATAACTCAAAAATTTGCCTGCTGTCATATTTTTTATAACTTGGCCCGGATTTTAAATGACAACAGAGATATGACAGCAGAGCAGCTCCGCCGGGAAGAACTGGTGGACAGAATCATTGACCTCGCTATAGATGAGGATATTGCAACAGGTGATGTGACTACGGACTCGATTATACCTGAGTCGACTTCGGCAGTGGCGACAATGACGGCCAAGGCAGACGGGGTGATATCGGGACTTCCGGTGGTGGAGAAGGTCTTCCGCAAGTTTCAGAAGGACATAGTGTTCAAACCTGTGCTTCATGACGGGGACAGGGTTCGCAAGGGGGATGTGATTCTCCGTGTGGAGGGCAGTTATCCCGCGCTGCTGAAGGCGGAGAGGACGGCCCTTAATTTCTTCCAGAGGATGTCTGGCATCGCTACGGAGACTGCCAGGTATGTGGCCGAGCTGAAAGGAACCCATACCAGGCTTCTGGATACCCGCAAGACGGCTCCGGGCATGAGGGTGACTGACGAGATGGCCGTGCGCGATGGCGGCGGAACCAATCACCGCATGGGCCTGTACGACATGGTTATGATCAAGGACAACCACATCAAGATGGCCGGCTCGATAGCTCAGGCTGTGGCCCAGGTGCGCTCTAAAGTGCCGTCGGATATCAGGGTTGAGGTGGAGACCACCAATATGGACGAGGTAAAGGAGGCTCTGGAAGCCAGGGCGGACATCATCATGCTGGACAATATGTCCACCGAAGCCATGCGGGATGCGGTTAATGTCATCGGGGGCAGGGCGCAGACGGAGGCTTCCGGCAATATGACTTTGGCCCGATTGAAGGAAGTTGCACAGACTGGAGTGGACTTTATCAGCGTCGGTGCTTTGACTCATACGGTCAAGGCCTTGGATATCAGTATGAATGTCCAGCTGACTCCGGAGTATTTAGTAAAGGCGATAAATGAACTGAAAAAGAAGCACAATGCCATAGTGCTGGCTCATTACTATGTGCCGGCTGAGGTTCAGGATGTTGCGGACTTTGTGGGTGACTCTCTGGAACTGTCCCGTAAGGCCGCGGCGTCGGATGCGGACATGATAGTGTTCTGCGGAGTAAGGTTCATGGCTGAGACAGCGGCAGTGCTTGCACCGGGCAAGAAAGTGCTGTTGCCGGTGCCCGATGCCGGATGCTCGCTGGCCGACAGTATATCCGGCAAGGATCTGGAGACATGGAGAAAACGCCATGATGACGGAGTTGTAATCTCATATGTGAACACCACTGCGGATACAAAGGCACAGACGGATATGTGCTGCACTTCCGCCAATGCGGTGGATGTGGCCCGCAAGGTCTGTGCGGCCAATCCGGAAAGACCGGTGCTTTTTGCCCCGGACCGCAACCTTGGCGGCTATATCAATTCCAAGGCTGCTCTTAAAATGGAACTGTGGAAAGGATGCTGTCATGTGCATGAGAGCATCACATCAAAAGTCATAGAGGATGCGCTCAAACGCTACCCCGAAGCCGATATCCTTATTCATCCCGAGGCGGCCTGCTCGTCAGATCCGAAGATTACGGGCAGCTCCCGTTGCTTCTTCTATTCGACATCCGGTATCATCCGTCATGTCAAGGAGTCGGACAAGACGCAATTTGTAATAGCGACTGAACTTGGAGTTATGCACCGTCTGAGTCAGGAAGCGCCTGGCAAAGAACTGATACCTCTGTCGGAAGACTTGATTTGCGGTGATATGAAAAAAGTCACTCTGCTGAGTCTCTTCGAGACGCTTCTGCATCAGAGTGACCGTAAGGTGGTGACTGTGGAGCCCGAGACAGCTGAGAAAGCCGGTGTCCCGGTCCGTAAGATGCTGGAGCTGTAATCAGATATTCTCAGCGATAAGGGCACGGATATCTTTCTTCGCCGCTTTCCAGCGGGGTATGTCGATCTTGGGCCCTATGACCTCCACTACTTTGCCAGCCGTGATGGAGCCTACCTTGCCGCATATGTCTAAAGGCATTCCTAAGGCGTGGGCATAGATGAATCCGGATGCGTACAGGTCTCCGGCACCGGTTGCGTCCCTGACATCCGCAGGACAGGCTTCTACATGATGGAATTCCTCTCCGCTCCTGATGTAGGAGCCTTTTGCTCCTATTTTTACGACAGCGATATCGCACATTGCGGCGATGATGTCCACGGCCTCGCGTGGGCTTCGACGGGTAAATGTCTCCGCCTCGGTCTCGTTGGCGAAGACCATGTCCACATACTGTTCCACGATATCGTGCAGGAAGGTGTCGTTGGACTCCACTACATTGTAGGAGGCCATATCGATGGCGATGTAGCAGCCGGCATCCTTTGCCAGTTTCACGGCCTGTCTCAGAAGCTGTTGGTTCTGCACCAGATATCCCTCGATGAAGAAATAGTCGTACCCTTGGAAATATTCCGGTCTCAGGTCTTCGGGGCATAGCTCCAAGGCCGCTCCCAGGTAGGTTGCGAATGTCCTTTCGGCGTTGGGCGGTGTGATGAATACAGAGGCTCTTCCGGAGTCCTCTTTTCCGATAAGCAGGTTGGACTTAATGCCGTTGCGCTCCTGATCGGAGCGGTACAAGGCTCCTATCTCGTCATTGCCGACCTTGCCGATGAATCCGGATGGCATTCCGAACACGGCTGTGCCTGTAATGGTGTTCCCGGCCGCCCCTCCGGCGACATATTGGGCTCCTATGGCCTTGAGCACCTGCCATATTTTGTTGCCGGTCTCTTTGTCTACATGCTGCATACTGCCTACCGGCAGGTGGAACTCCCTGAGCAGGCTGTCGTCAGGGAGCACCGCCAGTATATCGGTCAGGGCATTGCCTATTCCGAGTATGGATTTCATGTCGGGGGAGTTTAGTCGTTGTTCATCTGGCGGATGTCCACGCTGTCCTCGCAGTCTCCTATCAGCCAGCGGCTGAAGAAGTCGGTCATCTTCCAGAAGAAATACTCGTCCATATCGCCGAAGCCATGACGCTGTCCGGGCAGATAGAGCATCTCAAAGCGTTTGTTGGCCCGTATGAGAGCATCCACTACGCGGGTGGTGTTGGCCGGGTGTACATTGTTGTCCATGTCTCCGTGAACGAGAAGCAGATGGCCCTTGAGGTTCCTGACGAAATCCTGATTGGCTTCGATGCTGTAATTGAAAGTGGTGTCACCGTCCTCTGATATCACTTCCTTGACGCCGTGGTGCGTCTCGCTCCACCAGCGGTTGTAGATGCGGTTGTCATGATTGCCGGCGCAGGAGACAGCGGCCTTGTAAAAGTCGGGATAGGTCAGGATGGCGGCTGTGGACATGAATCCTCCGCCTGAATGACCGTGGATGCCCACTTTGTTGATATCGATGTATTTATGCCGTGCGGCAAGTTGCTGGACAGCGTATTTGTGGTCTGCGAGGGGATAGTCGCGCATGTTGCCGTAGCCGAAGTTGTGATACCATTTCGAGCGGTCAGGGTGTCCTCCTCTCTGACCTACGGTGATGACGATGAATCCTACCTGTGCGAGCCGGTCGATGCGGTTCATCTTAGATGTCCAGAAGTACTCGGTCGCCTCTATCTGAGGTCCTGGATATACATATTCGATGATAGGGTAGAGTTTGGTGGAGTCGAAGTCGAAAGGCTTGTACATCACGCCCCACAGGTCGGTGATGCCGTCGGCGGCCTTGACCTTGAAGATTTCGGGGAACTTGTATCCGGCTGCGAAGAGCTGGCTCAGGTCGGCGGTCTCAAGATCCATTATCTTCTTTCCGGCAGCATTGTAAAGCGCATTCGCAGGAGCTGTGTCCACTCTGGAGGCGTTGTTTACGAAGTATCTCAGGTCGTCCGGCATCCAGCTGCGGTTGTCGAAGTTGCCCGGATTGAGCATCCTGACTCCTTCCCCGTCCAGTCCTACGCTTAGCAGATGATTGTAATAGGGATTCTCATCCTTGTCGTATCCGGTGGCGGTGAAGTATACCTTACCGGCTTTCTCGTCCACGCCTTCGATGGTCGATACATGATATGCTCCGTCTGTAAGCGGGCGGAGCAGTTTGCCGTCCTTGTCGTGGAGATAGAGCTGTGCCCAGCCGTTACGCTCGGAACGCATCACTATCTCGCCGGAAGACAGCAGCTCGAAGTCGCATACATCGATATAGGTGTTGAGGCGTTCCTTGATGAGCACCTGTACAGAGTCGCTGTCGAGCCAATAACGGCAGATGTCCACCCTGTGCTCGTCGCGGCTTATACGGGTGAAGTAGAATGAATTGTCATCGCCGAGCCATACGAAAGGAGTGTAGTCTGCGTATATGTCCTTGTTGGTGCGAGGTCTGTCGCTGACCATCACTGTCTGGTCCTTGAAGGCCCATACATCCAGGAGTCGGGATGTCTTGTCCTGCATATCGAAGAGCATAAGATAGCTTTTGGGGCCGGGCTCTCCGGGCATCTGGTATTTGTAGGTCTCGATCTCGGGACGGGGTTTTGCCGTGGAGTTGATGACCCAGAAGTCTCCGATGCCGGACATGTCGAATTTCTGGTGTATGAATTTTTTCGAATCCGGAGACCATTGCAGGTAGACGAAATATCTTTCGGAAGTATCCCTGTCCTCTACGCCGGAGTAATCATTGCCTCCGTAGGCTATATCCTTGGTGCCGTCCGTGGTCAGGGCGTATTCGACCACGGTGGAGTCTTTTTCGTCCTCCATCAGCTTCCGGAGGTTCTCCATGTCGGTATAGTAGAGATTGTATCCCTTTGCGTACACGACATAACTGCTGTCCGGAGCGATATTGGCCCATCCGGGGAAATCCTTTTTCTCCTCTGTGTCGGTTATGTCTGTCAGTTCCTGAGAGTTGATGTCGTATTCGAAACGGAATACTTTTTTCTTAGTCTGCGGCTTGCCGTCAGAGGTGGTGTCAGGCTCGTCTATAGTGGACTTGATGCTGAAAGTAAAGGTGTTCTCGTCTTTAAGCTTAAGGTCCATGAAAGGAATGTGCTGTGCGTCGAAGGGGTCCAGAATGATTTCAGTCAGTTCCATCGCCAGTCTGTCAAGGTCGAAGACGGCCTTTTTGCTTTTCGCTGCGGGATCCACAATCCAGTAACCGGCACCCTGAGGAGTCTCCCATGTGTACCAAAACTTGTCCGAGTTGGGGAACCATGAGGGTATGACTGTCTGTGAGAAGACCATGCGTCCGATTTTGTTGGGCGAGAAACGCTCCGCCAGGTCGTAGTTGGCTTCTGTCACAGGAGTCTGCTGCGCGATAGCTGTGGATGCGCACAGGCACAGCAGAGCTGATGTGAGGAGGATGATGTTATGTCTCATTGTAAAGTCTTGAATTTATTATGCGGTAAAGATAGATATTATCTGATGAATCTCGGCCATTCGCCGACTTCCATGTCGTGAATGTTGCCGTCGTCGATCTTGAAGCGTATAGCCGTGCGTACCTGATGGAAGCCTTGGATGCCGGCGGCTCCCGGGTTGACGGTAAGCATATTGTATTTTTTGTCGAAGATGACTTTCAGTATATGCGAATGTCCGCAGACGAAGATATCCGGCAGATGTGCGTTGATAAGGGCGAATGCCTTGAAATCATAGCGTCCGGGATAGCCTCCTATATGCATCATCAGCACTTTCTTGCCCTCGCATTCAAAGAACTGGGTGTACGGAACCCTTGAACGGACAGGTGTGCCGTCGCAGTTGCCGTAAACTCCTTTAAGCGGTTTGAACGCCGCTATCTGCAGCAGGGTTTCCTCATTGCCGAAGTCCCCTGCGTGCCATATCTCATCCACCGGCTCAAGGAACTTTCTGAGCGGTTCGTCGAACCAGCAGTGTGTGTCTGAAATAACTCCTATGTACATAATTAGGCAAAGATACTGCTTTTATGGATATTTTCTTAACTTCGCAGCATTATGATAGCAATTCCATTCAGGATAGGTCACGGCTATGATGTGCATGCCCTTGGAGACGGGCTGGAGCTGTGGCTGGGCGGAGTGAGGATTCCGCATACGAAAGGCTGCATCGCCCATTCAGACGGGGATGTGGCCATTCATGCCCTTTGTGACGCCATGCTGGGAGCGCTGGCTCTCGGCGACATCGGAAAGCATTTCCCGGACACTTCCGACGAGTTCAAGGGTATAGACAGCAAGATACTGCTTAGCAGGGTCAATGGCCTGATAGCTGCACAGGGTTACTCGGTGGTCAATGCCGACATAACCATAGCGGCCCAGAGGCCCAAGCTGGCTCCGTATATCGCTCAGATGCGTCAGACTGTGGCGGATATCCTCGGTGTGGATGTCTCTCAGGTCTCGGTCAAGGCCACAACTACCGAACACTTAGGCTTTACCGGCCGTGAGGAGGGCATCGCCGTCTGGGCCTCCGTCCTGCTCAATTGCACTGACGGAGGAGATATGCAGCGGTCGAAATGACCAGGCCCTCCCACCGCTTCGCGGCGGGCCCCGTCCCTCTTGTGCCGAGGACGGCAAGCCTTTTTCAGGGAATATGTCTTATGCTTATTTCCTGACTGCGGATATGGCTTGCAGGATGCGGACGGTGCGGACGGCTTCGGCTACATCGTGGACACGGAGGATGGATGCTCCGCGCTCAAGTGCTGCGAAGTGCAGCACCTGTGTCTGGGGCAGGGCCTCTTCGGGAGTAATGTCCAGCAGGCGGTAGATCATGCTTTTGCGGGATACACCGACAAGTACGGGCCGTTCCAAAGCGACGAACCGGTCCAAGTTGGCGAGCAGCTGATAATTCTGCTCGATGGTCTTGGCGAAGCCGAATCCGGGGTCGAGGATCCAGTTACGGATGCCGTATTGTTCCGCTCTTTCTCCGAATTTTCTGAAATATTCCAGCACATCTTCCACCACATCCTCGTACTGGCAGAGCGACTGCATGGTCTGCGGATTGCCTCGCTTGTGCATTGCCACATAGTCCAGGCCGAGCCTTCCGACAGCCGGCAGCATCTGAGGGTCGTCCTCTCCGGCCGAGATGTCATTGACGATGAACGGCCCTATGGTGTCGTATGCCTTTTCCACCACCGATGCCCAGTAGGTGTCGACGGATATGCGTATCTCCCCGAAATGCTTACGGACTTCCTGCAGAAATGGTCCGAGCCTGCGCCATTCCTCTTCGGCTCCGACGGCCTGCGAGCCGGGACGGGTGGAGCATGCGCCTATGTCTATGATGTCCGCTCCTTCCTCCAGCATCTGCCTTACCCTGTCGAGAGCCTTGCGCATGTCCACTTCTCCTGACGGTCCGAGGCAGCGGGATGATGCGAAATAGGAATTGTCCGTCAGATTGACGATGCCCATTACCGATACGGGACGGGCGTTGGATGGCGATGATGTCCGGTTCATGACTGTGTGTCGTTATAAAGCCGCCAAGTTAGGAAAAATAAAAGTATCTTTGCGCCTATGGAAGTATTTTATTCAAACGATATCAGCGACGGGCGCATCCGCTTGTCTCATGAGGAGTCGGCGCATTGTGTCAAGGTGCTGAGGCACAGGATAGGGGATGAGATTTTCGTAAGCGGCGGAGACGGCAATCTGTACCGCTGCTCTCTTGTGGAGGCCAGTGTCCGCGGAGTTGTCGCCGAGGTGCTGTCGGTGGAGGACGGCTTCGGCACACATCCGTACCGGCTGTGGATGGCTGTGGCTCCTACGAAGAACATAGACCGCTTCGAGTGGTTCACCGAAAAGGCGGTGGAGATGGGCATAGACAGGATTACACCTGTGCTCTGTGCTCATTCCGAGCGGAAAGTGTATAACCGGGAGAGGGGACAGAGGATAGTTGTGTCGGCTGCCAAGCAGTCCTTGAAGGGAGCGGTGCCGCACCTCGATGAACTGACGCCTTTCAAGGTCCTGATGGAGGAGATGTCCGGATTTGCCGGAAGTAAATTCATCGCCTATTGCGACAGCGACATTGCCTCCGGGCTCAATACCCGTAAGTCCCTCGCAGAGGCCCTTGCCGCTGTCAGGTCGGATGCTTCGGGAGCGGAAGGACAGCCGCAGGCCCTGTTCCTGATAGGTCCGGAGGGGGATTTCTCCTCAGAAGAGATTACCGCCGCCCTGGATGCCGGATTCACGCCCTTGTCACTCGGCCCTTCCCGTCTGCGTACCGAGACGGCTGCGATGCTGTGCGTGGCAGCTGTTTACATATCATTGTCATGTAAGTGATATGAACGGCTTTGCAGATTCTAAGCCGCATTATGCGATACTGGACGGACTGCGTGGAGTTGCCGCCTTGGTGGTGATATGGTATCATGTGTTCGAGGGCTTTGCGACGAGCCCTCTCGACCAGCATTTCAACCATGGTTATCTGGCTGTGGACTTTTTCTTTATCCTTTCCGGTTTCGTGGTGGGGTATGCCTACGATGACCGCTGGAGACCTGTCAGCGGCGGCCGTCCCGGTATGGATATACGGGCTTTTCTCAAGCGCAGGCTGATACGTCTGCATCCCATGGTGGTGCTTGGGGCTGTCCTCGGTGCCGTTACATATTTGATACAGGGCTCGGTGCGTTGGGACGGTACACCAGTGCCGTTTTCCATGGTGATGCTGGCCATGCTCTTAGGTATGTTCTTGATACCGGCATATCCGGGCGCTCCGTATGATGTGCGTGGAAACAATGAGATGTATCCGCTCAACGGGCCCAGCTGGTCGTTGTTCTTCGAATATATAGGGAATATACTTTATGCAGTGATACTGCGCCGTCTGTCTACGAAATGGCTGGCTGCGGTGACTGTCCTTTCCGGCGTGGGTCTTGCCGCCTATGCCATAAGCGGTATGTCCGGTTTCTGGCATCTGGGCGTGGGCTGGTCGCTGGCGGACTGGAATCTGCCCGGAGGCTGCCTGCGTCTGATGTTCGCTTTCTCCATGGGACTGCTGATGTCCCGCAATTTCCGGCCGTGGAAAGTACGCGGTGCTTTCTGGATTTGCTCGGCGGCTGTCATCGTCCTGCTTACTGTTCCGCGTCTAGGTGGGGAGGACGCCATGTGGCTCAACGGGCTGTATGAGGCTGTATGTACGATTCTGATATTCCCGGTGCTGGTGTATATGGGCGCGTCCGGCCATATATCGGACGGCTTTCCGAAGCGGCTGTGCAAGTTCCTCGGGGACATATCCTATCCGGTGTACATCATCCACTATCCGTTCATGTATCTGTTCTATGCCTATACATTCCAGGGCGTGCCTTTCTCCGAGGCCTGGCCGTGGGCTGTAGCAGTCTTCGTCGGAAGCATCCTGCTTGCCTGGGTCATGCTGAAAGTGTACGACGAACCTCTGCGCAGATGGCTCAGTCGCAAATGGTTATAAAGAAAAAGCCACGCGGATTTACCCGCATGGCATTTCCCTTATTAACCTAAACTTAACCTATGAAAAAACTATCGCTATGAGAATATGCAAACTGCGTGCCACAATTTGAGATGGATGGATCTGTCAATCCGATTTTCCGCACACTTTCTCCGCTTACCTTCCGAAAGCGATACGACGGAGTACGGTGCGGGAACGGTAAGCAAAGAAGTGCTTACTCTTTCCATAACGGCAGAGAAATGCGGAAAATAGTGCCGTTGTGGTAATTATAAAAGCGAGGGAGGAAGAGAACTGAAATTCAATGCAAAGGCAATAAAAAAGCACCTGCGGAAATCGCAAGCGCTTCTAAGCCAAGTAGCGAGACCCAGGATTGAACTGGGGACCTCATGATTATGAATCATGCGCTCTAACCAGCTGAGCTATCTCGCCATCATTTTGTTGAGCTACCAGGAGTCGAACCTAGATTTACAGAGCCAGAATCTGTCGTGCTGCCATTACACCATAGCTCAGTGCGAATCGGAGCGCAAAGGTATATAATTTTTGGAAAATACAAAAATTTTTTGCGCAAACCGATTGTGCAGGTCGGCTGAGTCTATTCCCGGATGACCTGTACCTCGTTGTGCAGGCCGAATTTGATGATGGAAGAGGCCTTGCCGGTGGCGTTCTGCTCGCAGGAGGGATCGACGGCGAAGTCCACTGCGGTCTGGATGTCATCGGTGATATCAGCGTATCTCTTTGCTGCAGGAGTGCCGGAGACATTGGCCGATGTGGAGACGATGGGCTTGCGGAAGGCCCGGAGCAGTTCAAGGCAGAATTCGCTTTTCGGAATGCGTATGGCAATGCTCCCGTCCTCGGCCGTCACATTGGGCGCCAGGTTGATGCCTTCCGGGTAGATGATGGTAAGGGGCTTGTCGCTGAGGGACTCGACGGTGACGGCCATCTCCGGAATTTCCCGGACATAACGGCCCACCATGTCCATGTCTCCGGCCAGGATAATAAGGCTCTTGGAATCGGCTCTCTGCTTGATGGAGAATACTTTCTCCACGGCTTCCGCGTTGGTCGCGTCGCATCCGATTCCCCAGATTGTATCTGTCGGATAGAGGATGGTGCCTCCGGCCTTCAGAATTCTTACTGCTTCTTCAATTTGTTTCTGTATCATAATCACTCAATTTATTTTTCAATATCACTTATAGTAACGATGACAGGATAGTGGTCGGAGCAGCCTACGCGCAGGCTCCGGTGTCCGAGGACTTCTGTGTGTCCGGGCACGAATACATAGTCTATTCTCAGCAGCGGCCAGAGAAGCCTGTATGTGGCGCCGAATCCCATGCCAGCTTCCCGGAATGTATCGATTCTCCCTTTTTTCAATTTCCTGTAACAGTAGGACATGGGAGTGTCGTTGACATCTCCGCAGATGACTGCGGGCAGTCCGCTCTCTGATATGTTGTCCAGCAAAGCCCGTACCTGAGAGCCTCTGCGCGTCGATGATTTTTTGACTTTTTCGTGGGCCTGCGCCAGCTCATGGGAGAATTCATCGTAGCCGCCTCTGATTTTCTTGATTACGGAGGTCAGTGATATGTTGTTGGATTCCAGGTGGACATTGAACAGGCGGAACTGTTCCCCTGAGATGGAAATGTCTGTATACAAGACCATATTGGTGCTGGCTTTGAACTCTATGCAGCCCTCGCCGGTGACCGGAAGACGGCTGAGAATGAGATTGCCGACATAATCTCCGTTGCGCAGGCGGTAGAAGTTGTGGCGGATGTACGGGTACTGCGGGAATGTGCTGCGCAGTGACTGTGCGTCACCGGTTCGGTACTCCTGCAGGGAGACGATGTCCGGATTCTCCGCCTTTATGATGGCGGCTATGTCTTGCAGACATCTGCCTGCGTCTCTCTCTGTGCCTGAACGGAAGCCGCCGACATTCCATGTCATGATCTTGACGGACGGACTGTCGGCCGTTGCCATGGATGCGCTCCTGTCCCCGGGCTGGAAAAAGCACCCTGCGAAAAAAAGCGACGGAAGGATGGCTATGGCAGGAATCCAGGCCGACGAGGACCACCGCAGGAGGGCGGCAATCAGAAGCAGTACATTGACGGTAAGCACAGGGATGAAGTATAGGCCGAAGAATCCGGCTAATGGAAAGGCGGCCGGGTCAATCAGCACAGATACATAGCTGAGCATCAGGAAGAGGCAGAATATGGCCGCGACCAGTCTGAATGACAGGCTCAGGAACGGATTGCGTCTTTTTTTGTCTTTTTTCTTGCGTATGCCCATCAGGAATACAGTCGATTCTTCTTTTTCCAGTAGAGAATCAGGATGATGCCGAAGAGCATGCCTCCGAGGTGGGCGAAGTGGGCGACGCCGCTGTTTGTCCCGGTGATGCCGGATAACAGCTCGATGGCTCCGAAAATGATTACCATCCACTTGGCCTTAATCGCTACGGGAGGGAAAATGAACTGCATCATATTGTTGGGGAACATCATGCCATATGCCAGCAGCAGGCCGTAAATCGCGCCTGATGCTCCGACTGTAGGAGTGCGGAGAATATCGGCTATCTGAGCCGGGGTGTCCGCAGTGCATATCTGAATATACATTGAGAGCTCATTGACGAGGCCCGCGCCTATGCCGCAGATCATGTAGTACAGAAAGAACTTTTTCCCGCCCCAGTAGCTTTCGAGCACGCTTCCGAACATGTACAGGGAGAACATATTGAAGAAGATGTGCCAGAAACTGCCGTGCATGAACATGTAGGTAATCAGCTGGAACGGCTTGAAGAACGGGGAGGAGAAGTAGAACAGCGAGAAAGTGCCGAACATAAACTGCTGAGCCAGCATCGTTACGATGAAAACTATCGCATTGATGATAAGCAGGTTCTTTACTACAAACGGCATTCTCGGCCGGTAATATCCATAATTCATAACTGTCTTTCTATATCGTCTTCTGTCAATACGGTCATGCACTTTCTGCCAGAGGGGGATATCTCGGGTTGCGCGCATGAGAACAAAGTATCTACCAAAAGTCGTGCCTCATCTGAAGAAAGCCGGGAGTTGCCGGCCGATACGGATGCTGCCGCTGCCAGTTTTCTGGCCATGGACTCCCTGTTGTCGGCTTTAAGCAAGTCTATGGAGCCTGTCTCCATGAGTGTTGACAGCATGCTGTCAACGGCGGTACGCACGGCCTGTTCGTCTGTGCCGAATCCTTCCGGAAGTCCGTTTACTGATACTGCACGGTCTCCTTCGGGCTCATAGTCGAATCCAATCTGGCGGAGGCGGTCTCTTTCCTCCATCAGCAGGGACAGTTTTTCAGGAGAGAGCTCTATAACGCATGGGAACAGTACCTGATGCGAGATGGGCGATGAGTTGTCCAGTTGTCTGAGGTATCTTTCGTAGAATATTCTTTCCCTCGCTCTTTTTATGTCTACTATCATCAGTCCAGACCGCAGGGTAGTGGCAATATATCGGCTCGATATCTGAAGTATGCCGCTGGTTCCTGATGTGCCGCTGTCTCCGAAAATCTCACCGTATCCGTTTACGGACGGTGTGCTGCTGCCCGCATCGGATACGCTTTCCGTATCTCTGGGTGCAGCCGGCTTGAAATCGGGCAGTATGGAGTCGTAGCGTACATGATTCTGGCGGCTGTAGCTTCCGGTGTAGTTGAAATGCGATGGCGCGGGTATGTCCGGAAGTGAGTCGTGGTCGAAGTCGATCGTTGGGATGAAGGAGTTGCGCCCGAGGGATTCCTTGACAACGGCAGTGAGTATCTCGAATATCTCCGTTTCGTTCTCGAACTTGACTTCGGTCTTGGCCGGATGTATGTTGACATCGATGTTCTCCGGGGCGGTAGAGAAGAACAGGTAGTAGGACGGATAGGTCCCTTCCGGGATGAGCTTGTCGTAGGCTTTCATGACGGCCTTGTGGAAGTAAGGCGAGCGGAAGAACCTTCCGTTGACGAAGAAGAACTGGTTGCCCGGTGTCTTCCTGGCGTCTTCGGGATGTCCGATGAATCCGGATATTGAGATAATCGTCGTGGATGTGCCGATGTCTATAAGTTCTTTGGCCATATCCCGGCCCTCTATTTCCAGTATTCTCTGCTTAAGAGTGTTGGCTTTTTTGAGGTGGTAGATGTCCTTTTTGTTGTGGGTGAGCCGGACGCCTACTTCGGGACGGCAGAGAGCTACATGTGAGAATTCTGAGACAATCTGACGGAACTCGGTGTTGTCTGATTTGAGGAATTTCCGCCGTGCGGGAAGGCTGTAGAATATGTTGCGGACTGCGATGTTGGTTCCCTCCGGCATAGCCTCCTCTTCCTGGGATACAAGCCCTGAGGGGGCAAATACGGTCTCGCTGCCGGTCTCTGCGCCCTTTTTCCTGGTTCTGAGAGTGACTTCGGCAACGGCGGCTATCGAGGGAAGGGCCTCGCCGCGGAAGCCGTATGTGTGAATGGCGGAGAGATCCGCTGCGTCTGATATCTTCGATGTGGCATGTCTTTCGAAACACAGAACGGCTTCTTCGGGGGTCATGCCGCAGCCATTGTCAATTACCTGAATCAGTGTTTTTCCTGCGTCCTCAATAATGACGCTGATTTCATCGGCACCGGCATCGATGGCGTTTTCCAGCAGCTCCTTGACCGCTGATGCGGGCCGCTGGACCACTTCCCCCGCCGCAATCAGATTGGATATGCTGGGTGGTAATATTCTAAGCATCTGGGCAGGCGTTGATTATCGCATCGACTCCATGAATACGGTGAAGTATTTGGCGAAATAGAACAGAAAAGCGAAGAATATGGCTATCGACACCAACCCTATAATCCGGGTAAGGTTCTTGCTGAGAGACTGCCGTCTGCCGTTGCGGACCTGATCCTGCAGTTTCCCGCTGATATACATCCCGGGATGATAGGACTCGTCTTTCCATTCTTTGCCTTCGCGGAGCGCTTTTTCTTTCAGCGCTTCCATCCTGACTTTCTCGCGGCGCTCTTTACGCTCGTCCCAGTAACGGGGCTCGTAATGAAAGACGCGGTGTGACGGTGTTTTGAAAAATGAAATGTTCATAACATCGCAAAAATAATAAAAAATGCTATATTTGTGAAGTTATTAACCTCAATTCAATACACCAAATGAACAAAATTTATCTCTTTTCAATGATTGCCGCATCTGCGCTCGTTATGTCCGGATGCGACAGAAACAATCCCGATAACGGATATGATTCCGGGTCCGAGATATGGGTTAAACTTTCAGGAGACTTGGAAGTCGAGCCGGCGGGCGGGGTGTATGAGTTTTCCTATGAGATAATCAAGCCTGTAGACGGCGGCTTCGTGAATGCTGCCGTTGACCCGTTGTCGAAGTGGGTCACGGATCTGGTTGTGTCCGAGTCAGACGGGCTGATATCTTTCTCGTGCGGGGAGAATATCGGAACCGGTGCAAGAACCGCAGTGATAACCGTAACATATAAGTGTGGGAATGAGATTCTGAACCAGAAAGCTGTCAGGGTCGTTCAGGCATCGCCGTTCCAGAACGACGACGAGGAGAGGGACCTGGAGATAGATGCCGTATATGCTGATGCAGTATATCTTTCGGATAAGGACGGGGTGATGGATGTCCGTCTGGTGTTCACTGATATGGAGGTCAACGGAGATCAGGTTACGCCTCCAGGCTCCATGCTTTATGTCGAGGCATTGATGCAGCTTGACGAGGATGGCGCTCTGTATGTCGGTCCTTATGTCATGCCTGACGAGCAGACGCTCAATACTCCGGGAGTGCTTTATTCCGGTCAGACAGTGGATGTCGGCGGAGCGATGATTAATATCGGAACTTATCTCGATGTCCTGAGTGAGACGGGGCAGAGGACTTCATATCTGGTGGTGGACGGAACCATGCTTGTGGAAGGAGGGCCCGGAGCCTATGATATAGTATGCGATATGGAGACCGAGGACGGAACCACCCTGCGCTGCCGCTGGTCCGGAGACCTGGTTGTGAGAAATGTTCCCGGTCCGTTCTCGACTCTGACGGATGACTATACCCTTGACTTTTCCGCTGTGTCTGCGAGTGCTGTCTATTTCGGAGATTATTATCAGAACGGCACTGACAACTGGTACATAAGCATCCTTCCTTCGGGGAATTCCCAAAGTGACGGCATGTATATCGATTTGGCGTGTTCGGCTGGCGGAGGTTTCAGCGGTGGTATCCCGAGCGGCACTTATACCGCAGCCGAGGGAGGTGTCCCCGAGGCCGGCCAGTATGTGCGTGGAAGCTCCGACACCTATAGTGTGTACGGTACTGTGTATGTGGGAAAGTTTGAGGATGGATATCCCACGGCTTTCGCTCCCGCGATGTCAGGAGACCTTGTCATAACAAACAACGGGGACGGCACTTATGTCTTTGAGTTCGGTTTTAAGGATGACAGGGGGTATGTATGGGACGGCTCATGGTCCGGGACTGTCGAACTCAGGCCCAGAGAGTGAAACAGATAAAAAGAGTAACCTTTTAAACCCGATAATTTATGAAGAAAGCTTTATTTTTGATTTTAGCCGCGGCTGTCATGACGGCAAGCTGCAGGCAGGAGAATAAGCCGGTTGACGGGACGGTGCCTGAGATCCGGCTCAATGTCTCAGGAGATTTCGTTGTACCTGCTGAAGGAGGAGACACGGTTGTCGCATATACCGTGATGAATCCGGTACAGGGCGGAGAGCTTGTCCCTTATTGTGATGACGAATGGGTGTCCGGTCTGAGCTGTGAGTCCTCCGGAATAGTATTCAGCGTCTCTCCCAATGACGGTGATCAGAGCAGGAGCACGGTCATCTCCGTAGTATATCAGTATGGTGACTCGGATACTGTGATGGCTGACTTCACGCTTGTCCAGAAGGCGAAGGTGGCTGTGGATGAGGAATATGACTATGTGCTTGAGGCTGAGTATCTGTCCGGAACTTATTTCGGCAGTCTTTACGGTTTGAATGGAGAACATTGTTATGATATATATCTTTCGGACAAGCCTATGAGTGCGGACGGATTTCTGTTGGAAGGCGGTACCTACTATCTGTTTGATATATTCACTGACGCGCCTTCGGATCCGATGCATCCTCAGCCTGTTTCCGGTACATATGTGCTGGGGCAGTCCGAGGCCACGGACGCCATGACATTTACACGCGAGGTGTCCTGCCGTCTGTACCAGTCCGATGCGGCTGAGCCTATGAGACTGAAGTTCGCCGAGGGTACGCTGGAGATCAGTCAGGACGGAGACAATATGGTCTTTGATGCCGTGCTGACTGATGTGGACGGGGAAACGCATCATGTGACCTATTCCGGACCTGCCGACTACACTTCCGACAATGACGATGAACTGTTGCTTCTCGAGCAGGACCTGGATATCAAAACGGTGATTTATGACGCTTCGTGGATGGCCAATGTCGGAACCGAGATCATGGAGGTCAATTTTGCATTTACGGATATGACTTCCGATGAGTATGGATATGTGGTTCCTCCCGGATCCATTCTGTATGTGGACGCATTCATGCCGTTCAGCCAGGAGGGTGCGGTTACTACAGGCCGGTATGATTTCACTCACGAGATCAATACTCTCAACGCCCTGTATCCCGGAGGATTGTATGAGATCATGGCCGGGATGTGGTATCCTGCCGGAACTTATGCTGACTACATGGATGAGACCGGTAAGTCGCATACGGGACTGATAGAGGAGGGCTATATGGAGATAAGCGGTGCCCCGGGCAATTATTCGGTAGAATGCTCATTTACTACGGTGGACGGCTACAGCGTCACATGTACATATTCAGGTGACCTGACTGTCCGCAATGTGCCGCAGCCGTTCTCGACTCTGGAGGGGGACCATACCCTTGATCTGAGCAATTCGGCCGGTATTGCAGAGTTCTATGGAGATTATTATGGGACCGGCGGTGCCAACTGGATTATCGCAGTGGAACCTGTGGACAGAGCGACAGGAGACGGTTTCATGGCTGATATCGTGACTACTACGCATTCTTTTGCAGACGGAATACCTACCGGAAAATACCGACTGGCATCAGGAGTGTATCCGGCACCTGGAGAGTATGCTCCCGGTGCGCAGGCGGCCGACGGCTCTCTTGTCGGAACAATGTACTTTGGTGATTATGACTATATGCCCGGATATGGGGAGTTCGTGAACGCCTATGCTCCTGCTGTGTCGGGAGATTTGCAGATAACCGACAATGGTGACGGAACCTATGGAATCGTCTTTGACTTTGTGGATGACAAGGGCAATTCATGGGACGGCGAGTGGTCCGGTGAGCTTGAGATGAGAGATGCCTCCATGGTGTCTTATGGCACAGATGCTCAGAAAGTCTCGCGCAGCCGTTCCTCCGCATCTGTGCGTGGGGATGGCGGTGCGGCTCCTTTTCGCTTCAGGGCAGCGAGATAAATCCGTATCGTGACATTAGAAAAGGCTGCTTCGGGACTCCGGAGCAGCCTTTTCTAATTGTAGTTGACGGTGAGATTATCCGCAGTGATAGTAGCGTCTTACGAGATCCATCATCAGGCCCTTGTCGCGTTTGACCTCTTCGCGGATGTTGGCGTCATTGTAGGCGCGGAGCATCGCGATGCGGCCGTCGATCATGCTCTTTGAGAACACGCCCTTGGCCTCATACAGTGCGCGGTTCTTCTCTAACTCGTCGGCTGATTCTGCGCATGAGGTGGGCAGCTGTGCCAGTGAGTTGAGGATTGCGGCGTTCTTGTCATCGTGGATGTTGACATCTACATAAGTCTTCTTGGCAATCTCCAGTGCGTCGGGCAGCTCGAAGCCTATGCGGGCTGCGGTCACCAGGCCGGCCAGCATCAGGTGGATGTCAGCGGAGCCGTCACCGGAGCGGAGCTCTACGGTCTGCTTGTCGGGCATCACGATGTCGGGATTCTGAGGCAGTCCGTTGGCGATGGCGGACATGTCGCTCCTGCCTGTCCATCCGAGGGGTACGCGTACCAGTACGGAACGGTTGCGGTCGCCCCAGCAGATGCTTGTGGGAGCTTCCTGGTGAGGCACGAGGCGGAAGTACGATGTAGGATTGGCATTGCCGAATGCGGTCAGGGATGACGCGCAGGTCATGTATCCGGCTATGGCCTTGCGGGCCTCATCGGACAGACGGCCGTCCTTGAGCATTACTGAATGCTCGCCGTTCATGATGCGTGTGTGGAAATGCAGTCCGCTGCCGGCCTTGCCCTCTGTAATCTTGGGTGCGAAAGTGATGTCGAAACCGTACTGCCATGCCAGAGTGCGGAGAATCCATTTGGCCATCACGAGTTGGTCAGCTGCGGATTCAACGGGCGATACGAGGAACTCTATCTCGTTCTGCTCGTATACCTTGCCGTCCAGAGTGAAGTTGCCGACCTCGGAGTGGGCGTACTTGATGTTGCCGCCGACCTGGGAGATGAGCTTCATGGCCTCGGTGCGGAAAGCCTCCACCTTGGTGAAAGGAGTGGACTCATGATAGCCGCGCTGGTTCTCTGAGGGGAAACAGCAGTCATCGTCGTAGATGACATAGAACTCCAGCTCGCCCATGGCCTCGAATGTGTAGCCTGTGGTCTTCTTGAACTCTTCGTGAGCCTTGCGGAGGGTGTACTCGGGAGAGCTTTCCAGGGGAAGTCCGTCCTTGGTGAAGTAAGAGCAGAGCATACCTAAGGTAGGAATCTCGGCAAAAGGATCTATGTAGGCGGTGGAGAAACGGGGAATGACATAGAGGTCACTCGATCCGGCCTCGATATATGAGAATAGGCTGGAGCCGTCCACCCTCTCTCCGAAAGAGAGAATCAGATCCAGGTACTGAAGGCTGCTGACAGGAAAGTTGAGTGTCTTGAGCCTGCCGTCACCTGCGATGTAACGGAAGTTTACGACACGGATGCCGTTGGAGGTGATGTAATTGATTATGTCCTCCTTGGTGAACTCCTCGGGCATTTTGCCGATGGCGCTGACCAGGGGATTGATGTTGTACTGTAAAGCTGTACTCATAATATTGTTGTATATTTTCAGAATTGTTGGCAAATTAGTGCAAATTTTTTCAGTATTCCAATTAAAAAGTTCAAATCTTTAACTTTTGCGTCCAAATGAAGGATCGACTTTTATAAGTGCTGTTACAGCGAGAGTGACTATGCAGCAACCCATGATCCACCAGAAGAAACCGACATAACCCATCCATTCCTGCAGGGCACCTGCGAACATGCCCGGAATCATCATGCCGAGGGCCATGAATGCTGTGCAGATAGCATAGTGTGAAGTCTTGCTCGGACCTTCGGCGAAATACATCATATAGAGCATGAAGGAGGTGAAGCCGACGCCGTAGCCGAACTGTTCGATGAAGACGCAGGCGTTGATCAGTATCAGGTTCAGCATGGAAGCCGGGTCAGGCTGGGCCATGCTCATCCAGCAGAATACGCCGCAGGGCAGGGTGAGGGCCAGGGCCATGGGCCAGAGGCAGCGTTTGAGACCGTAACGAGAAACGAGTACGCCGCCCAGGATGCCGCCGAGTGTCAGACCTATGATGCCTATCGTGCCGTAGACCAGACCGACTTGGGCGGTGCTCAGGCCGAGGCCTCCTTCGGTTGTGGGGTCAAGCAGGAACGGGTTGATCATCTTCACGAGCTGGGCTTCGGGGAAGCGGTACAGCAGGATAAATGTTATCGCTATCCAGACATGCTTCTTTCGGAAAAATGATCCGAATGTCCCGATGAACTCGCGAAAGATGCGGGCGGCGCCGTGACCGGATGCCGATCCGGACACTGTTGTGGCCGTATCGGAATGGGGTTCATGGTTCGAGCCCCTGAGGGAGCACGCATCTATGTCGTCCCTTGCCGGCATTGCTCCGGAAGGCCTGTCCGCCGCCGGCCGGGGCAGTATCCGCGAGTGATAGAATGCGATGAGCAGGAACAGCGCCGAGAGTATCAGGAAGGTCACCGCCCACGCTTTCGGCACATTTCCGAAAGCCGTCTCCATCCATCCGGCCGCCATCACTACTCCGCCCTGCCCGATGATGGTCGCCAGCCGGTAGAATGCGCTGCGTATTCCCACGTACAGCGACTGGTCCGATGAGTCCAGCGCCAGCATGTAGTATCCGTCCGCCGCTATGTCGTGCGTGGCCGATGCGAATCCGATCAGCCAGAATACCGCTAATGACATTACCACATAACTGTCCAGCGGTAGGGTCAGCGCGATGGCCGCAAACGCAGCTCCGATAATGAACTGTGTCGTCACCGTCCACCACCGCTTGGTCCTGATGATGTCCACAAACGGGCTCCAGAACGGTTTGATGACCCACGGCAGATACAGCCAGCCAGTATAGAAGGCGATGTCGGTGTTGGACATCCCGAGATTCTTGTACATGATGACTGACAGCGTGTTTACTGCCACATACGGCAGCCCCTCCGCCACATACAGGGTCGGGATCCACGCCATCGGCGGTATTCTCTTGCTTTTCATTTGCCTAATATAATTTTGTGAGGACGGATCCTCTGAAATAATGACTTAGGATGCGCTCAAATGTGCAGCCCTCGGCACTCATGGCGGCGGCTCCTATCTGGCACAGGCCCACGCCGTGTCCCCAGCCGGCACCGTGAAGGACAAACCGTTCCGGCATTTCCGCAGGGCCTTCGGTATCCACGACAAAGGCCGAGCTGTACAGGTGCGACTCGGACAGCCAGCGGCGTATCTCGAGTTCCTTGCCGACGGAGACGGTGCGCAGCGTACCCCTGATGAGCAGTTCGATGATGCGTCCGGATGCCCCTCTTCGCAGTGGCCTGAGTTCCAGCACTGAACCGAAGTCAATGCCGGAGCGGTGGCGGAGCAGGTCGCTCAGCTCCTCCTGCGTGTATTCGACCCGCCAGCGGTAGAAATCGGCGGTCTCCTGATCGTAGGAGTTCAGGACGGTGGAGAGCAGGACCGTGTCGGAGGTGTTGCAGAAGGCTTCGGGAGAGG
>DXAT01000057.1 GCA_019116965.1 Candidatus Coprenecus pullistercoris | reverse complement strand
GCCCGTCTCAACGAGGCCGGTATGCGCACCAGCGGACGCAATCCCGAGACCGGACTGGTGGAGATAGTGGAGATTCCGGAGCATCCGTTCTTTATCGGAGTGCAGTTCCATCCCGAGTACAAGAGTACGCCTGAGAACCCCCAGCCCATATTCGTAGCCTTCGTCAAGGCAGCCCTCGAATACAGTAAAAATGCCGGACGATGAGGAGAATACTCCTGATAGTCCTGACCGCACTGACAGCATCGGCTTTTTGCCATGTGTCGGCCACTGACAGCCGCACAGGAGAACCGGGCAACAGTGTCACGGGCTATACTGTAGCCTCCAAGACAGATTTGCCGCATGACATGGCAGCCTACACCCAGGGCTTCTTTTTCCATGACGGTTTTCTCTATGAGAGCACAGGCCAGTACGGAGAGTCATCATTCCGAAAAGTGGACCCGGCTACAGGAAAAGTCCTCAGGGAAGAGAATTTCCCATCCGAATACTTCGCCGAAGGCTCATGCGTATTCGACGGCAGGGCCTACATCCTCACATGGTATGAAGGCGTGTGCTTCGTCTACGACATAGAGACTTTCACCAAGCTCGCCGAACTTCCTTACCAAGGTCAGGGATGGGGACTGACGACTGACGGAGAATCATTGATAATGAGCGACGGCAGCTCAGAACTGACATTCCGGGATCCCGACACTTTTCTGTCCCGGAAGACACTGAGGGTCATGGACGGCACAAGACCGGTATACTATCTCAACGAGCTCGAATACATAGACGGACATATATGGGCCAATATCTACGGCCAGGACATGATAGTGATTATTGATCCGGCCTCAGGACAGGTCACCGGCAAGATTGACTGCCGCGGGCTGCTTGATTCCAGATACAGGACCTCTGCGGTGGATGTACTAAACGGCATCGCCTTCAATCCTGAAGACGGAGCCATATACCTGACCGGCAAATACTGGCCCCGCATGTACAAGGTCACTCTCCGGCAGCACTGACGCCATCCCATCATCAGCGCATCGCTCCGACGGAGAACCGGACAAGACATACATAATTGAACAGATATGACACGACTGGTTGCAATGAGCATCGCAGCGAGCCTGGCCGCAGTGATGACAGCCGTAGCCGATGCCGGTGCGGCGGAAAACAAAGACGAGATACTGACTCTGAAATCCCCGGACAAGAGACTGGAACTGACCTTTCAACTGAGCGGATTCGGCGAGCCGGTCTACACCCTGTCATTTGACGGACAGCAGGTCATAGACGAAAGCCGCATGGGATTCGACATCCGGCATGAGGGCGGAGTAAACGATATCCAGCCCTTCATGCATGACTGGACCATAG
The DNA here is from genome assembly GCA_019116965.1 of Candidatus Coprenecus pullistercoris. GTDB lineage: Bacteria > Bacteroidota > Bacteroidia > Bacteroidales > UBA932 > Coprenecus > Coprenecus pullistercoris. The sequence goes on along the minus strand of DXAT01000057.1, from coordinate 5,843 downwards.
CGCAGACCAACACGGTACTGCATTCCTCCCAGATGTACGAAGGATTCCGCATAGACAGCGTCCGGCGTACTTCCGTGGACTACACATGGGAACCGGTATGGGGCGAGGAAAAGGAGATACGGGACCGTCACAACGAGATGGCCGTATACCTGTGGCAGCAGACCGGGGCCGACTCTACCGACGGACGCACCATTGTGGTACGCTTCCGCCTGTTTGACGACGGACTCGGATTCCGCTATGAGTTTCCCCGGCAGAAGACCCTCGGATACTTCATCATCGGCAACGAGCTGACCGAGTTCAACCTACATGAGGATCTGACCGCTTTCTGGATAGCCGGAGACTATGATGCCAACGAGTTCATGTACGAGACCTCGCATCTGAGCGAGATTGCCGGACTTTATCCGACCTTTGACCGCAGCAACAACTCCTGCATCTGCCCGATGCCCGTACCCGGCGTACAGACCCCGGTCATGATGAAGCGCGACTCCGGAGGTCTGTATGTCAACATCCACGAGGCCGCCCTCGTCAACTACTCAGCAATGCAGCTTGAGGTACACGACATCGGCAGCGGACGCACGGGCCTCAGAGCCCACCTGGTACCCGACGCACTTGGCAACCGTGGATACATACAGACCCCTCAGAGCACTCCTTGGAGGACGGTCATCGTCACAGACAATGCCCCCGCCGTACTGGAAAGCCGCCTGATTCTCAACCTCAACGAGCCGTGCGCCATCGAGGACACCGACTGGATCCGTCCCCAGAAATTCGTGGGCGTATGGTGGCAGATGTTCGCACCGGGCCAGGGCTCATGGAGCTACACCAACGAGCCGAATGTCCAGCTCGGCGTGACAGACTACACCAAGACAGCACCCAACGGCACCCACGCCGCCAACACCGAGAATGTCAAGAGATACATCGACTTCGCAGCAGCCAACAATATCCAGGGAGTCCTGGTCGAGGGCTGGAACCAGGGCTGGGAAGACTGGTTCGGCCAGTTCAAGGACTTCGTCTTCGACTTTACGACCCCCTACCCCGACTTCGATGTGGCCGAGCTTAGGGATTATGCGGCAAGCAAAGGCGTACAGCTCGTAATGCACCACGAGACATCCGGCTCCACTCTCAACTACGAACGCTATCTGGACCGGGCATATCAGTTCATGAAGGACAACAACTACTCAGTAGTCAAGAGCGGCTATGTAGGGGCCATCATTCCCAGAGGCAGCCACCACTACGACCAGAACACCGTGAACCACTTCCTGCACTGCATACGCAGGGCCGCCGACTATGAGATAATGATCGATGCGCACGAGCCTGTAAGACCCACCGGCCTGCACCGCACATGGCCCAACTATCTTGCAGCCGAGTCCGGCCGAGGTACTGAGTTCGACTCCATGGGCGAGACAGGCAATCCCCCCGAGCACACCACCATCATGCCGTTCACCCGCTTCATAGGCGGGCCGATGGACTACACCCCAGGCATCTTCCAGACCGACATGTCCTACTACGACTCCACATCCGTAGCTAAGATTCACACCACCCTGGTAAAGCAGCTGGCCCTCTATGTAGTGCTCTACTCACCCCTGCAGATGGTGGCCGACCTGCCAGAGAACTACGAACGGTTCCAGGATGCGTTCACATTCATACGCAATGTGCCCACCGACTGGGACTACACCAAGGTACTCGAGGCCGAGCCGGGCGACTACATCACCACAGCCCGCAAGGCCAAAGGCGAGGACCGCTGGTACATCGGAGCCATCACTGACGAAAACGCCCGCACGACTATGATAGACCTCTCCAAACTGCCTCTGACTAAAGGCAAGAAGTACACCGCGACAATCTATGCCGATGGCGAGGACGCCTCTTGGGACCTCAATCCCCAGAGCTACAGGATAACCGAGACCACAGTCACCGGCAGCTCGCTTCTGGAGATTCCACTGGCCCGCAGCGGCGGCGCCGCTATCGAACTCCGTTAGCCCACCAGGCGGCGGTGAGTGGTTCGCCGGTGGCGCGGGTGATCATCTCGTTCCAGGGGTAGAGCTTGCCGGGGGCAAATACTTTTTCGGTCAGCCAGCGGCCTACTTCTGGGTTGCCGGTGTAGGAGTCAAAGGTCTGGTCCCCGCTCCGAGTGATGTGTTCCACGATGTAATGGTGCATCTGCGAGGCGAAGAGCTCTCCCAACTGGTAGTTGTGATAGTAACAGGGATACAGGGCAATATGTATCTTGGCGGCCCAGTCCGGCTCGTCACGGCCGTCCGGATAGGTCAGAAGTTGATACTTCTCGACAAGGCCGCGCCACAGAGCATTGAGGTCCTGCTCCGGGTCAGCGTACATGGCCTTCTCAAAGCGGTAGACCACCTGCATGAACCGGGACTGCACCAGCTGGCTCAGACGGGCCGAGCGGCGGCAGTCAGGAGCGATGCGTTCCGCTTCCTCAGCCGGTATTCCGAGGTTGAGCCGCATCCACTCCGGGTTGCGGGACTGACGGCCGAACATCATGGCCACACCCTCGGTGGTGAAAATACCGGCGGCCTCCCTGAGCAGGAAGGGCAGTTCCGGGGCGGAATCATGCCCCATGCTATAGGCCGCATGGCCGAACTCGTGCAGCATGGTCTCCATCCACCTCTCGTTGTCTGTCATATTGCAAAGCACCCTGACATCGCCCATACCATCCATATCGATGCAGAAAGCATGCTGGTTCTTGCCCTCGCGGGGATACAGGTCGCTGCGCCTGAGGGCCGGCTCGATATCAAGGCCTATGCTGCGATAATAGTCAATGGTCAGCCGCTCAAGGTCCCTGCCGCTGTAATAGCTGTCAAAATCCACCGGATAAATGTCAGGAGCCTCCTGAAAGAAGCGTCCCTGATAGTGCCAGGGCCGCAGATCCGACACTGATATACCGCAACGCGCGGCCATGGCCTCGTCTATCTCCGCCTTTATCTGTACGAAACTGTCGCGTGAAAGCTCATCCACCTCATTCATCAGAAGTTCCACATCCCGCGGTTTCTCTCCGCTGAGCATCAAACTCATAGTATGATAGTTGGTAAAGCCGAGGGAGTCGGCCAACTGATTGCGCAGCCGCACCACATCCAGAATATCGGCGGCCACTTCCCTGCCCACCGCCTTATGGGCCTCCCAGACATCCCGTAGCTCAGAAGAATCGGCAGATGTCCGCAACAACTTCTCAACCTCATTGTCGCTTATTTTCCTGCCCCTGAAGTCAGCCCTAAAAGCAGCGTATCTGCGTTCCAGTGCAGTCTCCTTTTCAATTATAGCATTCAACAGGGAGTTGTCCGCCTGGCGCGAGAGAAAGCTGTTGTACAACTCATCCAGCTGTCGGCGCAGCAACGGGTCCGTCACACTGCCGGACTCTTTTATGCGCCTGAGTTCTCCGAACCTATCCCTGTCGGAGAAGAGTTCCGCAATCCTCTTGCTGATATCCGCATAACGGTCAAACGCCTCTGCATTTCCCGTCGTCGTTCCCTTCCAGTATGCTTCGGAGGATGCCTTGACAAGCGGAGCATACTCCGCCACCGTCCTGTCTATTATTTCCTGCAATTCCATAATATCATAAAATAAAAATAGGGTGTCACAAAGGCACCCTATCACTTAATATTCAGTAAAATTTACTTCTTTTCGAAGAACTCTTTGGTACGGTCGGTAGCCACGAAATCCTCTTTGAAGATATAGGCACCGGTACGCTCGGATTTTTCCATCCTTATACATTTGACAAATGTCCTCTTGGAGGCCTTGTCGCCGCTGAAGGTTGCAACCGCTTTCTTTGCCATATGCTATAACTTATTTAATTTCCTTGTGAACTGTTACTCTGCGGAGGTAAGGATTGTACTTCTTACGCTCCAGACGGTCAGGAGTGTTCTTCTTGTTCTTAGTGGTGATGTAGCGGGAGATTCCGGGAACTCCGCTCTCCTTCTGCTCAGTGCACTCGAGGATCACCTGCACTCTGTTGCCTTTTGCTTTCTTTGCCATGATTAGTATCCTCCGTTAATAAATGTCGATTAAACCTTTTTCCTGAGCGGCCTTCAGAGTAGCTGCGAGACCGTTCTTGTTGATGGTCCTCATGCCGGCAGCAGAGACCTTCAGAGTGACAAATCTGTTCTCCTCCTCGAGCCAGAAGCGCTTAACCTTCAGGTTGGGAGCGAACTCGCGTTTCGTACGACGCTTGGAGTGGGAAACATTGTTTCCGATCACCCTCTTCTTTCCTGTTACTTGACAAACACGTGCCATATATTTTTTCCTATTTTATTTCTAAATTTCAAAGGGCTGCAAATATCCCCTTTTTTTCTTTAAATTCCAAATTTTTTACACAAACTTCAATATACGGTTCCATCTGATATTCCGAGGGAAAGGTTTATTGAGGTCCTTGGAGAACCATATCACCCGGGGTTTACCCACGATGTGATTCTCGGGAACGAAGCCCCAGTAGCGTGAGTCGAGAGAATTGTGTCTGTTGTCACCCATCATGAAATAATAATCCATCCCGAAGGTATAGTGAGTAGCCGGAACCCCGTCAATAAGGATTACACTGTCCCTCACCTCAAGATCGTGTCCTTCATAGACATCGATTATCCTGCGGTAAAGAGGCAGATTCTCCAAAGTCAGGGCCACGCTGTCACCCTTCGCCGGAATATACAGGGGACCGTAATTGTCCCTCGTCCACTTGAAGTCCTCCGTAAACGGGAAAAGCATCAGGTATGAGTCGGGATAATCGGGCGGATAGACATCCACATTGCGGCGGCATTCCTTGACATATGAGGCTGATGACAACTCCCGGGCTGCCTCCTGTGTCATGCACAGGGCAGGATAACCGGGAAGCGATGCATCGAACCAGGCGTCAGCGTCATCTATTCCGGCACGCTCCAGATTCTTTGGGTTTATTGCCGTACCGGTTGTGATGACAGTATAGGAGTTCTGTATACCCGGATATATGTCGACGGTATCTCCGTTCACAATCACGGTACCGTCCACTACGGCCAGAGTATCTCCGGACACAGCCACGCACCTCTTCACATAGTTGTCCTCCTTGTCCACCGGCCTTGTAATCAGCGGACCGTACATCCTCTCGGTGTACTCCCTGCCATTGAAGCGTACCATGGTGTAATAATCATCCATAGGCAACTTCGACAGAACGGTGTCTCCGTGAGGAAAGTTGAACACGACTATGTCTCCGCGCTCCACATGTCCGAATCCGGCAAGACGCTTATAATCTTTCTTTATAAGATCCGAATAGGACTTTCCTCCGAAAATGGTATTGTGGACAAACGGAATCGAAAGAGGTCTCTCGGGCAATTTGGGGCCATAGGCCAACTTTCCCACAAACAAGTAGTCCCCTGTCATCAGGGTTCCCTCCATGGAAGACGAGGGAATCCGGAAAGCCTGGAGGATGAAGATATTGAGAGGTATCACGACAATGACGGCAAAGATGATGGCGTCGAGCCAGTCCAGCCATACATTGTGCTTCTCCCCCTCTTTGTACTTCTTCTTCCAGAAAGCCCACTTCACCTTCCTGGTGATGAATATGTCGAAAATCACCGGCAGGCCGAAAAGCCACCAGTAATTGCCGAGCCATATCACCCAAAGCAGGTAGAGCAGAGCCCAGAATCCGAACCTGAACCACTTATTTTGCAGGAGCCTCTTCACTTACTGCTTCTTTACAGAGTTGATTACGGCCTCGAAAGCCTGGGGGTTATTGAGAGCTAAGTCTGCAAGCACCTTGCGGTTCAGTCCTACATTCTGCTTTGCGAGAGCGCCGATGAACTGTGAGTAGTTCATACCGTGCTCACGGGCAGCAGCGTTGATACGCTGAATCCAAAGCGAGCGGAAATTGC
>DXAT01000056.1 GCA_019116965.1 Candidatus Coprenecus pullistercoris | reverse complement strand
GGAACTCCTTAACTATCGAATCGGCCTTCTTGGAGCTGGCGAAGAAACCGATATTGTTCTCATAAGTCGCAATCTCGCTCTCTAACTTGCGGAACTTCTGCAGCAGACGGTCCCTCTCCTGACGGGCCGGACTTGTCTCCGCTCTACCACCACGGACCTTCTGTGAACGCCCTCTACCGGAACCGGATATCCTGAAGTCAGGGAATTTCTCCGACATCGCAGCACGGTATCTCTCAGTGATTTTCTCCTTCTCCTTAAAAGGTACGAAACCGACAGCATTCCACCTGTCAGCGAAATCCTTAGCCGCCCTGCTGTCCGCAGCCGCATCGCCTGTGGACTCATAGGACGACACCTCATCGATAATAGCCTGCTTTGCCTTGAGGTTATCCACATACTGAGGGTCCACTCCTCCGAAATTCCTTTCCTTATTGTTGAAGAAATGATCGCATGCGGCACGGAAACGGGCCCATATCTGGTCCGATTTCTTACGGGATACGGGACCTATCTCCCTCCATTGCTTCTGAAGAGAAATCAGATAATCCGAAGTGGCCTTCCAGTCAGTGCTGTCCATCACTGCCTCGGCCTGCTCGCAGAGAGCCGTCTTCTTCTCCATATTGGCATTCATCTGCTCCTTGAAATCCGCATAGAACTCCCTCTTACGACCATAGAACTTATCGCATGCAGCACGGAAACGGTCATATATCTTCTGATTGTCCTTCTTCGATGCAAATCCTATCTTGCGCCATTCCATCTGAAGCTCATCGAACTCCTTGGTCACCTCATTCCAGCCGTTGGATTCCTTTATTTCCTTATCTGCCAATGCTTCCGCTTTCTCGCAAAGAGCTGTCTTGGCCACCAGGTTGTCCTTCTGCTGCACCTTCAATCCTTCGAAATAAGCCTGATGCATCTTGTTGATACGCGATGTGGCGGCACGGAAACGGTCCCAGATCTCCTCGCGGAACTCCTTTGCGACAGGACCGCACTCCTTCCATTCCTCATGAAGCTTCTGCAGCTCATTGAATGCCTCTACGACATTGGCGTTGTTCTCTAAAGCCTCCGCCCTTTCGCAGAGCTCAGTCTTAAGCTCGAGGTTTTTCTTGAAATCCAGGTCCCTGAGCTCATTGTTTATCTTGACAAGGTCGTAAAAATTCTCAACATTGTGCTGATATGTGTCATAAACATCTTTCACCCTTGCCTGAGGCACCGGGCCGATCTCACGCCACCTTGCCTGAAGAGCCCTGAACTCAGGAAATATCTTGTTGATATCCTCCGGACTCTCAAGCAGTTTCTTCAGTTCCTCTATAACCTCAAGCTTCTTGTCCAGATTGGCCTGCTTTTCACGCTCGAGATTCTGAAAATACACCGCTCTACGGGCTTTATAATTGGCATACAAGTCCTTGAAAGCCCTTTCTATCTCAATGAACGGATTGACAGACACTCCTTCCGGCTCCTCCACGGCTCCGGAGCCGGTCTCCTCAGCCTGCGTCTCAGGCTGCCCGTCTTCCTGCTCCTGCACAACATAGTCAGCCGGGCTTGGAACGACATGATATCCGGATGCTATCTTCTCTTCTTTAAGCACTTTATAGAATGTAGCCTTGATATACTCAGCCTGCCTGTTAAGTTCCATGATGTCACCGTTCTCCACAAGGTTGCGGAATGCCTCCACAATCTCCTTCAGGCTCTTGGACGACAGCTTCTTAAGTTCCTCATCACTGATTACGGCACCACGCAGTTCCTCTACCTCCGGAACAGCTCCGTCGGAAGGTATCGTCCCCGCATCTGTATCAGTCTCTGCAGCAGCCTGCGCCACAGGGGTTTCCCCAGATGGATTAATATTCAGTGTCTCAGAATTCTCTACGGAATTTTCAGCAGTACTCTTCTCTACAGAAGGATTCAAGGTCTCGTCAATCATATTCAATATATTAAAATCAACTCGCAAATATACATTATTTTTTAAAAGAACCTCCCTTATCACATAAAATACATACATTTGCAGCCGTTATGAGGATAGACATTATCAGCGCAGTGCCGGACCTGCTCGAAAGTCCGCTCAACCACTCCATCATCAGACGGGCCAGGGAAAAGGGTCTGGTGGAGATACATATCGTCAACCTGCATGACTACGGCAAAGGCAATTACAAGCAGATCGACGACTACGGATTCGGCGGTGACGCGGGGATGGTCATCAAGCCGGAGCCTCTGTACAGGGCCATCACCGACCTGACCTCCCAGCGCGACTACGACCAGGTCATCTACACCTCTCCCGACGGCGAGACACTCGACCAGAGCATGTGCAACAGCCTGTCCACCTGCGACAACATCATCATCCTCTGCGGCCACTACAAGGGAATCGACCACCGCATAAGGGAGCATCTCATCACCAAGGAAATCTCCATAGGCAGCTATGTGCTCAGCGGAGGGGAGCTGGCCGCCTGCGTCATCTGCGACTCGATCATCCGCCTCATCCCCGGAGCCCTGACAGACGAGACCTCGGCCCTGTCCGACTCCTTCCAGGACGGGCTGCTGGCCCCGCCCATCTACACCCGCCCGGCCGACTTCATGGGCTGGAAAGTGCCCGAAGTGCTCCTGTCCGGCAACCCCAGACTCATCCGCCAGTGGCAGGAAGAGCAGGCCCTGGAGCGCACCCGCCTCCTCCGTCCCGACCTCCTCGCCGGTACCGACCGGACCGACTGATTCACTGATTCATCTTCATTAGTCCATCCACACTACCGGGGGCATCACTCATATTCATCACCTTAGCCGGAGTCTGCCCTCCTCCTTTCTATCCGTAAGGAACCGGAATGTGGCGATTGTGCGGTCAAATACCCGAAGAGAGGCCGTAAGCTCCCGGTAACTCGTCACCGGAATGTCCTCGACCGACAGCGGACAGAAGGCGACTATACAGTTTTTGTTCCCTGCCTCCAGCAACTGACAGTAGAACCTGCGGAGCACCTTATCCCCGGAACCGATCTCCATGCTGAATATCGGAAGGTCCTTTATATCGCATCTCACCTCCATCTCAAAGCACACAAGAGCCGGATTGACCTCCACCTCATCGCATAATTTATCATAATGTATGTCCGAATGGAATCCGGTGTAATGACGATAATCGACCGACTTGTCGAAATACAGATACCGGCCGACCGGCTTCCTGACCTTCAGATAGGCCGAATAAGGGACGAACATCTCCTCTACAGGCGCCGCAGGACGGATGAACTCAAACCTGGCCCACTCACGGCAGTACATGGGAAGTCCGCCGCATTCAAATGTGCCGATACAGTAGACGGTATTCGCCTCCAGCATATCGCAGCTGATAGGAAGAGTCAGCGTCAGAGTGTCCTCAATCTGCCCCACAGGCATGGAATATTCCACCTCGGTCATGCTGACGATCTTACCGAGGATTTCCTCCTCTGCCTTCCGGCAATCCTCGCCGTAGTAGTCCAGTATCTTCCGATACGACTGGCCGTCCACCTTTATGGACGACGAGAGCTGGCCCTTGGCGAACTCCCATTGATTATACCTGTTCATCACCTCCATAAAGGCCCGGCAGTCCTCGTCCTTGATGATTGCCAGTCTTATCCTGACGGTCCTGGCCTCATCCGGATTTCCGATGCTGTGTACTTCCTGCTGCAGGGTTATGCCTTTGACGTCCTCATCCCACAAAAAACTCTTGTATTTCATGTCCAGCACAGGCTCATGCCCGTCCTTACAGACATCAATCAAAGATGAAAAATAGTTGAAAAAATACTTGCGTTCGTTCTCCATCGTCAGTTTCTGTTTATATCGATATTCTGCAAATATACAGATTTAATGATTATCATTATCCGCAAGCCTGCCCCTTTACCTTAAATCCGGACACATTGCCGGCCCTACGGTGTACTTTCACTCTGGACGGCATCGCCTCCCCGCTCCCTTGCCACAACGGCAGCAAATCCCGCACTTCGGTGACATTGCGGCAACAGAATTTTTCCGATAGAAGAATTTTTCTGTATTTTTGTCTGTCGATAAAGCATCTTAAGCTAAACCACCGCTAACCCATCATTATGAAAACGATATCCCGACTCCTGACCTCGGCCCTCATCCTGCTCGCCAGCATCACAACAGCCCGCGCCATCAACCCGCAGAAAGAATACACCTACACACCGAAGGACTTCGGCATCGAATACATCGAGGACTCGGTGGTAACCTCGGACGGGTACAGGATCAATATCTGGAATCTGCCCGGCACCGAGGAAAATGGAAGGTCCGTGCTGATAGCCTGCGCCGATGCCGGTAATATGGGACAATGGCTGGGAATCGGAGCGACACTCTGCTTCTTAGGCTACGACGTATGGATATTTGACTACCGCGGTTTCGGAGGGAGCCAGGACTTCGCAACGGACCGGGACATGCTCTACCACAGCGAATATCTGCGGGATTTCGAGGCAGTCCTGGAACATGTCGCCGTCCTCCGGGACAGGCCGGTGGACATGCTGGCATTCTCCATGGGCACCATCATGGTCGGGGAGCATCTGCGGCAATACCCCGGCAGGAAGTCGCTCATCCGGAGCTGCATCATGGACGGGTTCATCTCCGATCCGGCGGAGAGCGTCAGGATTCTGAACAAGGGCAATGACAATGGAAGCGGCAGTGACGGAAAATCCGTGCAACTGCCGGCAACTCCCCTCCTCTCCCCCGGCTTCCGCCCCGAGGACATCTCCGTCCCCATGCTGCTGATCCATGCCACAGAAGACACCGTCAGCCCCCGCCGCCTGCTCGAGCCCCTGACCACCTCCTCACTCGTCACCCTCCGTGAATTCGACTGCAAGCACCTTCAGGCCGCATTCACCCATACCGAAGAATATTTCACCGCGCTGGATACATTTCTCAAGGCGCACTGAGCCGGCCACAGCTTATTCGCACAATACCTTCACCGTCTCCCCCCCTTTAAACTGAAACTAACTCACCTCAGTAAAATTCCACATTGCTTTTTAGCTACAATACAATCTTCTGACATTCAAACATTTGCTACCAAGGATATTTTTTAAGTGCAGCATTTTCTGCCCAAAACGACTGATTTTAGCCGCATCCGTTACAACTAAAAAGCAACGTGAAGATTGGCCTGCATTGCCTGCTATCGAGCTAATATGGCATCCCGTTCAGATACATTTCCTCCAAGTTCAGTATCACCGTCCTGAATTGCTCCAGAAGGTCCAGCCCCAAAGTACCGTCCTCTTCTCCTCCCAGGTACTGAGGACTTTCCTCACCGCCTGTATGCAAGCCGATTCCTGTATCCACTGTCACCGAATCGAGGACAGCCTCACCGTTTCCTATGCAAAACTCCTTATACGGCAAACGGTAAGCGCGGGTACTGTTGACACCGCCCACACCGGCAACCCTCAGGGAATCCGGTGTTCCCACAGCCATAACCTCCTCCTTGTGCTGCAGGTATCAATGCGGAAGAAGCGTTGTCCCGTATCCACCTGTATCAAAATGCAGATACAGAGGCTGCCCGTCTCCGTCTGCAGCAGCCACGTGCAGGCCCTCACTGTCCGTCCTCAGCATATTGCTCTCTCCCAGCGGATTTGAAGAAGGCACGGCCGGGATGATGAACTGGCGGTGCTCAAAATCCAGCTGTACTTCCTGCATACGGAGCATAAGGGGCAGACCGATGACCGGAGGCAGCAGCACACCAGTACTGTCCACTTCCGCATTACCCGTCCGGATGTCTACGATAAGGAACGGGACATTGGCCCACACCATGTCACCAATACGCAGTGTATCCGCCATTGCAAGATGTCCCTGCTGCATACCGATCCCCGCCATCGGTATGACTGCATCCAGAAGACGCAAGCCGCTTTCGTATGCCTGTCTGGAGGATATGATGTTGACACCGGCACCGGTATCGAATACCAGAGGACTTTCCCTCCCGTTGATGCGCCCGTCCATTGCTATAAAATGCCCTTCGGATGCTTTATCCCTGACCGTATGCATCGCATTATCAATCTTCATCGGAACGCGGTAAGTGCCTGCGGGATGCAGAGGCCGGCAGACAGGGCCGTTTTCGGCGAAAACGCTGTACTGCCGCGCCATGATACTCAGCCCTGCGGTCTGCGTACTGTCCGCACCCATTGCTTCCAGCTGGCCGCACAGGCTCTGCATCAGATCTGCCGCTTCAGCATAGCGGTCGGTACGCGCCAGGTTCATTCCCATCAGCACCGCCATGCTTAAAGTATTGTCGCCCAACTCCTCCTGATGATTGTTCAGCAGATCTCCCAGCACTGTGCACGCCGAGTCAGGGCGGTTGAAATAATGGTGCGTCATTGCCACAGCCATCTTATACAAAATAGAGTTGACGGAATCCGCCGGAGTAACATTCAGCTCGTGTGCCAGATCGAACCAGCGGTCTTCGCTCATGCACATCCCGATGCGCCCGTCAGCATTCTGCGCCTGAGATGCCAGCATTGCAGCCGTGCTCAGAAGAAAGATTGTGAGAAGTCTTTTTGCCATGATTGTGGATACTTTTACCGCAAAAGTAAAAGTTTTACCGCAAAAATATACGCGTTCAAAAACTGCGAGGGTCCGCACCGCATATACGGATTGCGTTCTGTGACAGCAAAAAGACTTAACATCAAGAAAATTTCAGATTATTTATTGTTTTTCGATAAAATTGCTATATTTGCATATCGATTAACAATAAAAATTTACCGAATTATGAAAAGAGCCACTAAAAATCTACTGATTGCCGTAACAGTAATAGTCGGCATCATCTGTATTGTAAATGCCGTATGGCTTATCGTGCAAAGCGGAAGCGTAGCCGGATGGTTTACAGACTACAGGAATGTTGTCTACGGAGACGGTGCCACTGAGAACGGCAGCAAAATCGTATGGAGCGATGATGTCCTCGGCTGGCAGTACTTTATATTTTATGGACGCCTGCTCTTCGGCATCGCTTTCGACGCTCTGCTGCTCCTGTTCATGATCAAGTCCATTCTTGCCCTCAAATCCGGAGCATTTTTCCTTAAATCAAACACTTACATACTGGTATCAGCCGCAGTATGCAACCTCTTCTACAATTTCTGCAATGAGAATATAGGTATTTTGGTCTATCCCTCGTCGTTCAGAAATATCACTGACTCCATGCTTCTGACTCCGCTGATACTCTTCGCATTCGCCCTTATCTACGGCCTTGCGGTCAGAGTCAGCGAAGAAAACAGACTCACCATCTAAACGAACAGTCATGGCAATAATCGTAAACATAGACATAATGCTCGCCCGCCGCAAGATGTCCTCCGGCGAGCTGGCCGCAAAAGTCGGCATCACCCCCGCCAACCTCTCGATACTCAAGACCGGAAAGGCCCGCGCCATCCGCCTCACCACC
>DXAT01000055.1 GCA_019116965.1 Candidatus Coprenecus pullistercoris | reverse complement strand
CAACTCCGGTTGAGATTTTGTTATACAGCTCCTCTTTCGTACTCAGGGAATATTCACGGAGCAGTTTTTTGAGCACATTGCTCTGAAGCTTCACTCCATAATTGGCCAGTTCCTTCTCAAGCATCTGCCTTCCGAGCTTGATGCTGTCATCAATATCGTCCTTCAAGGCATCATACACATAATTTTTGGCCTTGCTGGTCCTCAGAAACTCCAGCCACTCCGGCTGCGGTTTCTGGGATTCGGCCGTGATAATCTCCACCTGGTCACCGTTACGGAGCACCTTAGAAAGAGGAGACAGCTTGAAATTGATTTTTGCGGCTATGGCCCTGTTGCCTATTTGAGAGTGAATGCTATAGGCAAAATCCAAGGCCGTAGAACCTTTGGGCAGTGATTTGGACTCTCCTTTGGGAGTGAACACATATATCTCCTGGTCCAACAGCGTGTCATGGAACCTGTCGAGGAAATTCAATGCATTGGCATCAGGATTCTCCAATACCTCGCGCACCATGTCGAGCCAGCGGTCCATCTCCTTCTCGGAATTGGTCTCCTCACCCCTCTGCTTATAGCTCCAATGAGCGGCGATACCTTTCTCGGCCACCTCGTTCATCCTCTCGCTGCGGATCTGCACCTCCACCCAGCCTCCACCGTTGCTCATGACAGTGCAGTGCAGGGCCTCATAACCATTGCTCTTGGGCCTGGTCACCCAATCCCTGATGCGGTCTGTCTTTGAAGTATAAATGCCAGAGACCAAAGAATATATATACCAGCACTGCGTCCTTTCATCCTCATCTGCCTTTGGCGTGAATATGATGCGTATACCGTAGATATCGTATATGTCCTCGAAATCCAGATGCTTCTCCTGCATCTTACGCCAGACAGAGTAGGGGGTCTTGGTCCTCTTGGTAATCTCGAACTTGAATCCGGCGTTGTCAAGTGCGTCGGCCACAGGCTTGATAAACTTGTCCATGGCCTCGCCCCTTTCCTTGATCACAGCGTCTATTTTGCTCACGATATCATTGTAGACCTGCGGATTTCTTGTCCTGAGCCAAATATTCTCCATCTCCGACTTGATGTTGTAAAGTCCAAGACGATGGGCAAGGGGTACGAACAGATACATGGTCTCGCCCAATATCTTGTCTTTCTTATAATCCGGCATGGAACCTATCGTGCGGATATTGTGCAGGCGGTCTGCCAGTTTAATCAGCACCACCCTGACATCATCATTGAGTGTAAGTATGATGCGTTTGAAATTCTCGGCTTGAAGATTGCCTCTGCCGTCAGTGTCCATGGCGGCCTTGATTTTCGTCAGACCGTCCACAAGCGAGGCTATCTTCTCTCCGAAAAGCCTTTTGATGTCATCCACGGTGTATTCCGTGTCCTCCACTACATCATGCAGAAGGGCCGCAACAATCGATTTATACCCAAGACCTATCTCGTTGACCACAATCTTGGCCACCGAAATGGGATGAATGATGTACGGTTCCCCGGACCTGCGCCGGACACCTTTATGCGCCTCGTTGGCAAACTCGAAAGCCTTAAGGACACCGTCATATTCCTCCTGCGAGGCACACCGCTTGAGAGCAGCCAGGCGGAGTTCCTCGAATTCCTTATTAATCAGGTCGTAATCGTTTTTTGTAAAATCCATTCTGCAAATTTAGTCAAAATTCTAATACAAGATGTCGCGTGTACCCTCCTCGCGGATTTTTTTCAACCTCTCCTTCAGACTGTTTTTCTCATCACCGTCAGGCATCTTGGCCAATTCTCTGTCTATCAGTTTATATCCTTCTTCCTTTGTAAGGTCCGAAGAATAGTCCTCCAGATATTCGGCAAGGGTCAGCATGGCATTGCGGGTACAGAAGCGTTTGATGAAACCAGGGATGGCGAATTCCATAAAATGCTCTCCGGTACGGCCGACACGGTAGCATGCCGTGCAGAAACTGGGGATATAATCACGGGTCAGCAGCCAGCGGATAACCTCGTCTAGATTCCGGGTATCACCTACCTGGAACTGTTCCTCGTCAAGGGCCTGCTCGTTACCCTTGCGGTCCTTGTTGTAACCTCCGATCTCGAGTTTTGTACCGGCATCGATCTGAGACACTCCGAACTCCATTACCTCATCCCTTATGGCCTGAGACTCACGGGCGGTCATAATCAGACCGGTGTACGGAACTGCGAGCCTGAGTATGGCAACAAGCTTCTTGAAATCCTTATCCGAGACCCTGTAGGGAAGATCGAGCTCAAGCCCGTTGGCCGGCTGAATTCTCGGGAAACTTATGGTATGCGGCCCCACGCCATAGGTACTCTGCAGGTGAATGGCATGAGACACAAGTCCGAGCACCTCGAAGCGCCAGTCGTACAGTCCGAACAGGGCACCTATGCCCATATCGTCTATGCCGCCCTCAAAAGCACGGTCCATGGCGTTGAGCCTCCACAGATAGTTGCTCTTCTGGGTATTGTAGGGATGATATTTGGCATATGTCTCCTTATGATAGGTCTCCTGGAATACCTGGAATGTGCCGATACCGGCCGCCTTGACTACCTTATAGCCATCGATATCCAGGGGAGCGGCGTTGATATTGACCCTGCGTATCTCTCCGTTGCCGGATTTGGTGGCATATGTCATTTTCACCGTATGGGCTATGAACTCCGGAGTGTACTTGGCATGCTCGCCGTAGACCAGAATAAGCCTCTTGTGTCCCTCGTCCTCAAGCGAGCGGACCTCACGGACAAGTTCATCATCCGAGAGAGTGTGGCGCACAGTAGTACGAAGGGAGCGGCGGAATCCGCAGTACTGGCAGTCATTTGTGCAGTAGTTTCCGATATACAAGGGAGCGAAGAGCACGATACGGTTGCCGTAAACCGAGCGCTTGAGCTCACGGGCCGTCTCGAATATCTCGTTAAGCCCCTCTTCCGAATCAACGGCTATCAGCGCCGCCGTCTCCTCCACTGTAAGAGGCTGCTTTGAAAGAGACTTCTTTAAAATCTCCCTGTAAACCACGGGGTCTTCCCTGGTATTGTCAATCAGGGAATGTAATCTAGCATCGTCAATGAAATCCACGAAGCCTTTTGTCAATTCCATATTCATATCAAATGTATACTTAAAACCATAAAAACATTCTAACTCATATCCTCGAGCGGGTATTTGTCCACATTCTGGAATACATACGACAGGTCCGAACCGAGCAGGACGATGAACCAGCCTATGTTGAGCCACACCATGAAGAGCGGAATGGCTGCGAATACTCCATAGATGGTATTCATCCTGGACACGAACACCTGTGTCTCGAGGTACATATACTGTACTACTGTGAATGCGAAGGACGATATCATGGCCGCCGACACAGCCGGAAGAAATCTGACCTTGGAGTTGGGTATCAGTATATACATGGCGGTAAGGCAGATAACCATAAATACGAAAAACGCCAGCCAGACCAGGAATGTACTGATGGAGTCCAAGAAGGGTATCTCAAGTCCGAGCGTATTGATGCCGTCGGTGATGGTCAGTGACACGGACAAAAAGACGATTATGATGAACGGTGACGATATCATGGTCACCAGATAAGCCAGTGTCCTCCTCCACAATATGCGGTTCTTCTCCACTTTCCATATCCTGTTGAACGACATCTCCACCCGGGAGAGCAGCCACACCACCATCCACATGAAGATAAAAAAGGATATGATGCCGTATATTCCCTGACGCGATGTCTCGACTATGTTGTCGGCGAACAGCAGGATCTGGTCCACCATCGCCTCATGACCGAAGTTCTCGTATATCAGACCTCTCAGATAATTGCCAAGACCAGCGTAATTTGCTATGGCAAAAGCCATTGCAAGAAAAGGTACGAAGGCCATAGTCGTGAAGAAACTGAGAGCCACGGCCTGAAGCCCCACATTCTGGTTGGTAAAGTTCTTGGCGGTAAGTATGACAATCCTGATATAACGGATGACCTTGGCCTTCGCCCGGCCAAGGTCGTCCAGATTGAGATTCCAAATCCCGTCGCGCAGGAAATCCAGTACTTTCCTTATCTTATCCACGCATCGCATCCACCAGTTTCTTTGCAAAATCTCCTATCTTGCCGTAATCCGACTGATAGGGACGGCCGAGGAATTCCACAGGTCCTGCGGCCACAGGCATCTTGGCCTTCTCGGCAAATTCCATAAGTGCTTTCGCTCCGGCACCGTTCCAGCTCGAACCGCCGAAGATACCGAGTGTCTTATTCTGAGGAGCCGACACGCTTATCTCGTGAGTAAGCAGAGCCATCATGGGGTGCATGCCGGTATTGTACGCACAGCTTCCGAGTACCAGGCCCTTATACTTCCAGATAGCCGTCAGCAAGTAGGACACATGGGTCTTGGAGACATCGTATACCCGGATATCCCTGACTCCGAGAGCGGAGATCTGACGGGCTATCTCATCGGCGAACTTCTCGGTGTTGCCGTACATCGAAGCATATGCTATTACGAAACCGTCCTCAGCCTCGTATTTGCTCCATTTGTCATAAAGCGAGAGCACCTTTCCGGGATTCTTGCGCCAGATGAGTCCGTGCGAGGGGCAGATAATTTTCACAGGCACGCCCTCCAGTTTCTTGAACGCTTTCTGAACCATGCCGCTCCACTTGCCCACGATGTTGGAATAATAGCGCAGCATGTCCTCCTCGTAGAAATCGAAATTGGCCGTATCGTCGAAGATGCCGCCGTCCAGGGTCCCGAACGAACCGAAAGCGTCACATGAGAAGAGAATCTGGTCCACGGTGTCGTATGTGACCATGGTCTCAGGCCAGTGTACCCAGGGAACCATCACGAATGTGAGCTTGTGGTAGCCCAGGTCGATGACATCGCCTTCCTTAATCTCATACACATTATCCTGAGGAAGAGGATAATAGCTTTCCATTATCTTGAAGGTCTTGCAGTTGGCCACCACCTTCACCCTGGGGTAGCGGCGGAGAATCTCACCGATCATGCTGGAATGGTCGGGTTCCATGTGATTGACCACTAAATACTCTAAGTCGCGTCCGCCGAGGGCCGTGTCGATATTGGAGAGGTAGTCGGAATCCGAACCGTACTCGAGCGTATCCACCAGCGCGGGATGCTCGTCTGCAATGATGTATGAGTTGTAGGCCACTCCGTTGGGCAGGGGCCAATTGTTCTCGAACAGGTGTTTCTTTCTGTCATTGGTTCCGATGTAGAACACTTTGTTGCTGATCTGAATCATACTGTGTAGATAGGTTTATGAGTTTATAATACTGTAAAATTCGTCTTCACTTATTATCTTGACACCGAGTTTCTCCGCTTTGGAGAGTTTTTCCGGGCCGGCCTTTTCTCCTGCGAGAAGGTAGGTGGTCTTTCCGCTTACAGAACCGGTGTTCTTCCCGCCGTGAGCGGCAATCATGGCCTTCATCTCGTCCCTCGGTCTGGAGAAATTACCTGACACGACTACGGTACAGCCGGCGAGCCGATCTGAAATCCTGGATGCCGCCGAGTTGTCTGCAAATTGCAGGCCGAAATCCCGGAGTTCCTGTATAATTCTCCTATGGTTCTCTTTTTCAAAATACTCCACCAAAGAGTCCGCTATAACATCCCCGATATCCTCCACCTCCAGAAACTCCTCCCGCGATGCTTTCTCCATCACTTCTATGTCCATGAAACGGGCCGCCAGAGTCTTGGCGGTAGTCTCGCCGATATGTCTTATTCCTAAGGAAAACAGAACACGGCCGAACGGAACACGCTTCGAAGCAGCTATGCTGTCGAGAAAATTGCCTGCTGATTTTTCCTTCCATCCGTCGAGAGTCAGGAGCTTTTCCATGTCCAGCCGATAGAGGTCCGGCAGTTCCCTGATATACCCCTTGTCGTAGAGCTGGTCGATGGTAGCCTCGCCGGCATTGATATTCATGGCTTTACGGGAAATAAAATGCAGGAAGGCGCCCTTGACCCTCGTCGGGCACGCCTCATTGAGGCAGTAGTGCCTGGCCTCGTTCTCATCCTTGACCAACAGAGAGCCGCAGTCGGGACAATGGGTGGGGAAATGGGGCAGTGGAGCACCTTCCGGCCGCTTCGAAAGCTCCACTCCGGTAATCTTGGGGATAATCTCACCGCCTTTCTCCACATAGACCCAGTCCCCGATGTGGATGTCCAGCAGTTCCATCTGGTCCGCATTGTGCAGTGATGCCCTTCTGACCACAGTGCCCGACAACGGGACAGGCTCAAGGTTGGCCACCGGAGTTATGGCTCCGGTACGTCCCACTTGATAATCTATGGAAAGGAGGGGAGTCAGGGCTTGCTCCGGCTTGAACTTATATGCAGTGGCCCAGCGGGGAAACTTGGCCGTGAACCCTAAGCGGGACTGAAGGGCCAGGTCATCCACCTTGATGACGATACCGTCCGTGGCGAACGGCAGGTCTTTCCTACGGATGTCCCATTCTCCGATATATGCGGCCGCCTCATCCATACTACCGCATAGTCTCGAATAGGCCGATATCGGGAATCCATGCTCAGAGGCCCACTGCAAAGCCTCCGAGTGATACCTGAATGGAAGATTGTCGCCTATAATATGGTAAAGCACGCATTCGAGTCCCCTACGGCTCACCTCGCGCGGATCGAGTGTCTTAAGGGAGCCGGCTGCCGCGTTGCGCGGGTTGGCAAACGGCTGGTCGCCAATGTCCAGACGCTCTTCGTTGAGAGCGTTGAAAGAAGCGAACGGCATATATATCTCGCCTCTTATCTCAAAATCCCATGGAACATCTCCGATATAGTCAGGTATCGAGGATATAGTCCTCACATTGTCAGTAACATCATCGCCAACCGTTCCGTCTCCTCTGGTAAGAGCGCGGACAAGCCTGCCCCTGAAGTATGTAAGGCATATCGCCGTACCGTCGAATTTCAGCTCGCAGCTGTATTTGAAATCCTGTCCGGCAGCCTCACGGACCCTTCTGTCAAAATCCTGCAGCTCGGCAAGGCTGTAAGTATTGCCTAAGGACAGCATCGGATACCTGTGCCGGCACTGCCTGAACTCCCTCGTATCGGGGGCCTTTCCGGCAATGTCACTGCCCACCTTCACTGTCGGAGAATCCGGCGATGCCAGCTCCGGGAACATCTTCTCAAGCGAAGCCAGATCGCTCATCATCCCGTCGTACTCAAAGTCCGAAATCTGCGGATCATTAAGCACATAGTACCTGTAATTGTGCTTTTCGAGTTCCCTGCGGAGAAATTCGATTCTCTTCCCTGCTTCTTTTTTATCCATACCTTCCATAGCGAATGCAAAAATATAAAAATTTTATTACTAATTTTGTAGTTGTTTTAACAAATAGGTATATGAGACAATCTATTGTAATTTTAGCCGGAGGAGGACCGGCTCCCGGCATCAATACAGTGATAGGAACAATCGCAAAGACTTTTATTTCAAAGGGATATAGGGTTATAGGCCTGCATGACGGATACAAGGGCCTTTTCTCGGAAGAACCGTCATACATAGATATCGACTTCTTTCTGGCCGATGACATATTCAACCGAGGCGGTTCCCATCTTATGATGAGCCGCTACAAACCGTCTGACGAGGACTTCGAAAAGCGTTTCAACCTGAAATTTTTCTCAGACAACAATATAAAGCTTCTGGTGACAATCGGTGGTGACGACACCGCCTCTACCGCCAACAGGGTGACAAAATATCTCGCCGCACACAACATCTCCATTCAGAACATACATGTACCCAAAACCATAGACAACGACCTTCCGCTGCCCAACAACCAGCCTACATTCGGATACCAGTCTGCCAAGTCAGAAGGCACCAGAGTGGCGACCATCGTGTACGAGGACGCACGCACAAGCGGCACATGGTTCCTTGTCTCGGCCATGGGCCGCTCTGCCGGACACCTTGCCCTCGGTATAGGTGCATCGTGCCACTATCCCATGATCGTGATTCCAGAGATGTTCAACAAGACCGAACTGACAATAGACAAGATAGTGCGCCTGGCCGTCTCTTCAATCATCAAGCGCAAGATTCTGGGCATCTCATACGGAGGTGTGATTGTCTCCGAAGGTGTATTCTATGACCTCAGCAGCGAGGAGCTCATATCCACGGGAGTGACATTCTCATATGACGACCACGGTCACCCTGAGCTGGGCAAGATATCCAAAGCACAGCTGTTCAGCACTGTACTCGATGCGAAACTCGAGTCTTTGGGGCTGAAGGTCAAAACCCGTCCCATCGAGATAGGATACGATGTACGCTGCCATACTCCTGTATCATTCGATATCACCTATTGTTCACAGATGGCATTCGGTGTATGGAAGCTTTTCAAGGCAGGAGAGACAGGATGCATGGTGTACATCAACCCTGTAGGCATAGCTACTCCGCTTTACCTCAAGGATCTGCAGGATCCCGCGACCGGAAAGATCCTGCCCCGCCTAGTGGATATCTCCAGGGAGAAAGTCCAGAATGTCCTGAGATATATGCTCCACTACATCACTCCGGATGACTACGAGGAGGCGAAGAAATATGTGGCCTATCCACAGGACTATGATTTCTACAATATACTGAATTGGGAAAGACCTGAAGAATAATAAGACTATGAAAGGAAAGTTCATCATCTACCAGATGCTGCCGAGAGTGTTCGGCAACACCGCAAAGGGCGGCACGACAGGTAAGTTCAAGGATATATCCGAACAAGTGCTTGGAGAAATCAAGAAACTCAATGTGGATTATATATGGTATACAGGCATCATACGCCATGCCGTTCCCGGAGACCAGGGGGTAAAGGGTACAGCCGGCTCTCCGTTCGCGATAACGGACTACTATGATGTAAATCCGTATCTTGCATCCAGGGCCGCGGGCAGGATGAAGGAATTCGAGAACCTCGTAGCAAGGACCAAGGCTGCGGGAATGAAGGTTATCCTGGACTTCGTCCCCAACCATGTATCTCCTGCCTATAAAAGCGCTGTCCGTCCTTTCGGGGAACGCAACTTCTATCCCGGGCACATTCATGACTACGACTGGTCCGACACCGTGAAACTAAACTACAATGACAGGGATACCTGGGAGAAGATGCTGGATATCCTGCTGTTCTGGGCATCCAAGGGAGTAGGGGGCTTCCGCTGCGATATGGTTGAGCTCGTCCCAGTGGATTTCTGGCAATGGTGCATTCCTGCAGTCAAGAAGCAGTATCCCGGCCTGATTTTCATCGGAGAAGCCTATGATCCCGCTAATTACAGCGATTATTTCGAGCGCGGGCATTTCGATTATCTATATGACAAGAGCGGATTCTACGACACACTCAAGAAGATTGTCAGAGGAGAGGCCCCCGCTTCGAGCCTTACTGAGGAATGGCAGAAACTCGGTAAATATCAAGACCGTATGCTCAACTTCCTGGAGAACCATGATGAGGACAGGATATCATCTCCGTACTTTGCCGGAAGTCCGTTCGGCGGACTGGCGGCCCTGTTCGTCTCGCTGTTCTTCAACACGGCTCCTTTCATGCTATATGCCGGACAGGAATTCGGAGAAGGACCTGAAAAGACATCCATATTCGATTTCTGCGCTTTGCCGAAGATCAGCGCATGGCTGCGCGGCATCAAGGAGGGAGACCCGATGAAATGGCTTGGATACGAGGAACAGGCACTCTATGTGGTATACCGTGAGTTCATGAAAAAAACCGCTGAACCGGCTATCCGCAAGGGCGAGACATTCGATCTGGAATATGCCAATCCGAAATCCGAGTATTTCAATCCCGACAGACATTTTGTATTCATGCGCAAGTCGGGCAAGAATGTCTATCTGTGCGCAGCGAATTTCTCCAGTGACAGAGTCCAGATAAAAGTCAATATTCCAAAGCACGCCTTTGATTATTTCGGCATTCCCGAGACTGAGGAACTGAATTCGCATACGCCCGTAGATGTCCGCATAGCATCCGACGCCGGTACGCTCCTCAAGCTCCAGTAGCATTTTAATACAATTTATATTATGTTAAATAGGATATGACAGACTCCTCTTTCACGCCGTCAATGCCGCTTCCGGAGCGGATGCGCCCCAATTCCCTCGCCGAGTTCGTCGGCCAACAGCATCTGGTCGGACAAGGTGCAGTGCTCAGAAAGATGATCGAGTCCGGCAACATATCCTCTTTTATCCTCTGGGGTCCTCCGGGCGTCGGCAAGACCACGCTCGCACACATTGTATCCAAAGAACTCAAGCGGGACTTCTATACACTATCCGCAATCAGTTCCGGAGTCAAGGAACTTCGCGATGTCTTTGCCAGGGCCAAGGATAATTCCATCTTTGCCAAAGGCTCACCGATACTGTTCATCGATGAGATTCACCGCTTCTCCAAGTCCCAGCAGGACGCCCTGCTCGGTGCCGTAGAGACCGGGACAGTAACCCTTATAGGAGCCACGACCGAGAATCCGTCTTTTGAAGTCATCACCCCGCTACTGTCCAGATGTCAGGTCTTTGTCATGAAACCATTGGAGGTCAAGGATCTGGATATTCTGCTGGAACGGGCTCTTTCAAAAGACACATACCTGCGGACCCGCAACATAGAACTGAAGCAGAAAGACGCACTGTTCAGGTTCTCCGGCGGAGATGCTCGTAAGTTACTGAATATACTTGAGATTGTTGTCAATTCTTTTCCCCCTCAAGAACCGGTTGTCATAGACGACAATATCGTAGCTGACCGCCTTCAGGAGAACATCGCCGTATACGACAAGAACGGCGAGATGCACTATGACATCATCTCGGCATTTATCAAGAGCATGCGGGGCTCAGATCCCAACGGAGCAGTATACTGGATGGCCAGGATGCTCGCCGGTGGAGAAGACCCCCTCTTCATAGCCAGACGCATGCTGATCCTGGCATCGGAGGACATCGGACTTGCCAATCCAAACGCCCTGCTGCTGGCCCAGGCCACATTCGACGCAGTCCACAAGATAGGAATGCCCGAGGCCCGTATCATACTGTCGGAATGTGCGATATACTTGGCCACCTGCGCTAAGAGCAATTCGGCGTATATGGCCATAAACGCCGCGATGTCTCAAGTAGAGCAAGGTGACACCTCCCCTGTCCCACTGCATCTGCGCAATGCTCCTACAAAGTTGATGAAAGACCTCGGATACTCCAAGGACTATAAGTACGCCCACGACTACGAGGGGAACTTCACAGATCAGGAATTCCTGCCTGAAGGACTGTCCGGGACCCGTTTCTACGAGCCTGGCAACAACCCTAAAGAAAATGAAATCCGCGCCAGAATGGAAAGACTCTGGCCGAAATACCGAAAATAGAAATACAATGATTACATTCAACGCATCCAACTTCACTCTTCTGGCCGGCCCCTGTGTTATAGAAGGCAAGGAGATTACCCGCTCCATAGCCGATACACTGTGCGGACTGACCGCAAAGTACGATATACCTTTTATATTCAAGGCCTCCTACCGCAAAGCAAACCGTTCACGCTACGACTCCTTCACCGGAATCGGAGACGAGAAGGGCCTTGAAATACTCGCACGCATCCGGGAAGATTTCAAAGTTCCGGTAGTCACCGACATACATCAGCCTTCCGAAGCAGCAATGGCAGCCTCATACGGCATCGACATGCTTCAGATACCGGCCTTCCTGTGCAGGCAGACGGACCTGCTTGAAGCTGCCGCCCGTACCGGAAAGTGGGTAAACATCAAGAAGGGACAGTTCCTTTCGCCTGAATCCATGAAATTCGCGGCAGAAAAAGTCCTACATCGTGGAAACGAACATGTTACACTCACTGAGAGAGGCACTCAGTTCGGATATTCCGATCTTATTATTGACTTCAGGAGTATCCCTATCATGCAGTCACTACATCTACCTGTCATAGTAGATGTAACACATTCGTTACAAGCCCCGAACCAGTCTTCCGGGGTAACCGGAGGCCATCCTGAGATGATTTCAACCATAGCGCGTGCTGCTGTGGCCGCCGGCACCGACGCACTTTTCATGGAGACTCATCCCGAACCTGCGAGAGCCCTGTCCGACGGAGCCAACATGCTCAGGCTGTCTCTTATGGAGGACCTGCTCAGACAACTCATACCGATCAGGCAAGCAGTAAGGTCCCTTTAGAACGGATACCCTATACCGAACTGAAATGCGTAACCGTCGCGTCTGAACCAATCAGCCGCATTACGCCATTTCTGCACGGACGGGTCGTAAAGCTTGATACCGAAATCCAGTCGTACCACAACGAAGTTGAGATCCAGTCTTATGCCGGCTCCCCAGCTCAGCGCGGATGTTCTCAGCATATTGTCGAATGAAAAATACGATGACTGTTCGGCTGTCTGGTCTTCGGTGCTGCCGCCTTCGAGTGACTGATGGTTCCTTCCGCTGCGGTCTATGTTCCAGACATTGCCCCAATCGACAAACACCGCACCGCGGATGATGGAAAAAAGCGGAAAGCGGTACTCAATATTGGCTTCCAAACGCATATCTCCTGTCTGATTGGGAATGGAGAATGTATGGTCCATCTGAGATGAGCCCGGACCGACGCTCCTCGCCGTCCATCCTCTGAGGCTGTTGGCTCCTCCGGCCCAGAACAAACGCTCGAAAGGCATCTTTGTAGAGTTGCCGTAGGCATATCCGGCACCTCCCAATGCCCTTACTGCCAATGCCTGCCTGTTGTTCTTGCCGAACTTCCATGTATAGGCCAGGGACAGCTCAGCCCTTACGAACTGCGAATACGGAGAATTCCATATCGTCCGGAAACCGGATGTATCGGTAGGCATGAACTTATTGAACGCCGACAAAAGGTTGCCTGCTAAGTCGAACTGAAAATCCGCCTTGAAAAATGAACCGGCAGGATTGATGCTCGGGTCGCTGCTGTACTGAAGATCGAAACCGAGACCGAACTCAAAGTGGTTCTTGTAAGCCTCGCGGACAAAAGGATTGGTGAGCGACTCGAGGAAGGCATCACTGTATACCGGCAGATTGACTATATTGAACTGAACGGGCACTACCTTGAAATAGTACTTGTTGGACTGGCTGCTCCAGTTCCATCCGAAGCTGGCACCTATCATGTTGCGCGTGTACTCCGGCCGTCTTTGATAGTTATATGTGATATCCAGGTCCGTTCGCGGAATTATATTCTTGAACATCCTGTCGGGAAGAAGCACAAAAGTAGGAAAACTCAGACCGGCACTGGCACCGAACTCCGTAGCTCTTGTCGCATCGATCACTGAGAACTGGAAATTGCCCGATACAGACAGCGAAAGCCACTCCCCTCCCTTGAATATGTTTCGGTTGTAGTATGAGACTGTAGGAGATATACCTATCAGGCCGGTAGAATTGGTGGATGCCTCAAGGTTGACCTTGTAACCATGAGCCTTAGATGGTATCAGTCGTATCGAGCAGTCTACGATATTGGTGTCCGTCTTGTTGAGCTCCACGCTTACGCTGCTGTATATGCGCAGATTGGAGAAACGCTGATAGGTATTGTTGACGATATACTCACTGTACAGATTACCAGGCTCTATTCTGTTCATCTTGTAGAGTATGGAAGGTCTTACCTTTCGCTTTTTGTCATATAGGATAGTGATATTCTCGTAATTGACCGTATCCAATATCTGTGGTATCCTGGTAGCTACAGACGCACGGTAACGAATGTTGTCAGACACCGGGTATACGAACACATCTCCGAAATAAAAGCGACGGTGCCTGCGCGCGTCCTCAGGAGTCTCGTTTCTGGTATAGTTACGGACTGACACTCTTAGCAGAGCCGAATCCTTCACCGAAACCGTATCCGCAGCGAAAAAATAGTAGTTTTTGGTGAACTCATAGTAGCCGCAGTTTCTCAGATGCGCGGAAGACCGCTCAGTCTCGCTGTCCAGCAATTCCTCTGACAGCGGCAGCCCGACTTTGATAAGAGAGTTTACAGTATCCCGATATATCTCCTCGGCAAGCGCCGGATCATCCACCCTGTACTCTATGGATTTAATCGGATACTGCTTGCCGAGAGTCACTTTGTAGTCCACTACGGTCTTCTGTTTCTTCGTCTCGACATCAGCTTCCACATCCGAGTCATAATATCCGATATATTTAAGATGTGTCGCTATATTATCCTCACTTTCCTCCACAAGAAGAGAGTCAAAAACCACAGGAGCCTGACCAAGTTTCGTAACGAACCTGTCCCATCCACCGCTCTTTCCGTTTGTCCAGTTGTAGACATACAGGAAAGGGTTCCATCCTCCGCGCTTGGTCTTGATAAAATAAGTATTGGCTTTCTGACGGATATAGTTGTCTATCCTTGAATCCTGATATTCAGGATGTTCCTTTTTATTAACTACAGTTACTATATTGCTTTTCAATCTTGATTCGTCCTCAGAAAGCACCTTTGTGGTACTGCACGACCCCATAATGGCTACGGCCAGCACGGACATCAGGCTCAGAAGGATATATGAGGACGCTCTCGAATGCATTTAGATTTTTCTGCAAATTTATAATTTTTAATGCTTTTATAAAAAATAGTTGGATATATTTGCAGTGTGAAAAATCCGGGTGAGCCGGATGGCACGAAAAAAGTAAAAGTAACTATGTTGCATTAAGTGTCATGAAGAACAAGTACATTGATCTGGTCGAACAGTCTTTCGAGTTTCCGCAGGACGAATTCCGTGTAGAAGACGGAGCACTTTATTTTCACGATATCCCGATGATGGATGTTATCGGGCAGTACGGCACACCGCTGAAAATATCGTATCTGCCTAAGATTTCCTCTCAGATACAGAGAGCGAAGAGAATGTTCAATGTCGCCATGGCAAAGGTTGACTATCAGGGCGATTACCACTACTGCTACTGCACCAAGAGTTCGCATTTCTCCTTCGTGCTTGAGGAGGCCCTGAAGAACGACATCCATATCGAGACTTCGTCCGCCTTCGACTTCAATCTGATAGAGTCGCTCTATGACAGCAAAATCGTGGACAAGGACCTTTACATCATCTGCAACGGTTACAAGAAAGATACTTACATCGCCAACATCGCCCAGTTCATCAACGACGGCTGGCACAACACCATACCCATTCTGGACAATATGCCCGAGCTCGACCAGCTCGACGCCGTGATCAACGAGCCCACCCGCATCGGTATCCGCATCGCGGCCGAGGAGGAGCCCAAGTTCGAGTTCTACACCTCCCGCCTGGGCATCCGCTACAAGGACATCATGCCCTTCTACCAGGAAAAGCTCAGCCAGAACAAGAAATTCAGCCTCAAGATGCTGCACTTCTTCATCAACACCGGTATCAAGGACAACGCCTACTACTGGAACGAGTTAGGCAAGTGCGTAAACGTCTACTGCAACCTCAAGGCCGTCTGCCCTACCCTCGACTCCCTGAACATCGGAGGCGGACTGCCCATCAAGAACTCCCTCGGCATGGACTACGACTACGAGTATATGATCGAGGAGGTCGTGGCCCAGATCAAGAGCATCTGCAACTCCCGCGGAGTCGCCGAGCCCAATATCTTCACCGAGTTCGGCTCCTACACCG
>DXAT01000054.1 GCA_019116965.1 Candidatus Coprenecus pullistercoris | reverse complement strand
GTCCTCGTTGTCACCCTTGAGGTTCTTGAGAGCATCGATTGCGCGGATGAATGCGACACCGCCGCCGGGGATGATACCCTCCTCTACTGCGGCACGGGTAGCGTTCAGAGCGTCCTCTACCCTATCCTTCTCCTCCTTCATCTCGACCTCGGATGCGGCACCTACATAGAGGACAGCCACACCACCGGCCAGCTTGGCCAGTCTCTCCTGGAGTTTCTCGCGGTCATAGTCGGAAGTGGTCTTCTCGATCTGCTTGCGGATCTGGGCTACGCGGTCAGCGATAGCGTCCTTGTCACCCTTGCCGTTGACGATGGTGGTGTTCTCCTTGTCGATAGTCACCTTGTCGGCCTTACCGAGCATATCGGGAGTGGTGTTCTCCAAGGTGAAGCCTCTCTCCTCGGATACTACCTGCGCACCTGTCAGAGTGGCGATATCCTGAAGCATCTCCTTGCGGCGGTCACCGAATCCGGGAGCCTTAACGGCAGCGACTTTCAATGTTCCACGGAGTCTGTTGACTACCAGTGTTGTCAGAGCCTCGCCGTCTACGTCCTCAGCTATGATAAGCAGGGACTCGCTGTTACGTGCGATGGGTTCGAGGATAGGAAGGAGGTCCTTCATAGAAGAAATCTTCTTGTCTGTGATGAGAATCTTGGGATTCTCGAGAACAGCCTCCATCTTGTCGGGATTGGTCATGAAGTAAGGAGAGATATAGCCTCTGTCGAACTGCATACCCTCAACGACCTTGACCTCGGTCTGAGTACCTTTGGCTTCCTCTACTGTCACAACACCCTCTTTCTTCACCTTGCTCATTGCCTCTGCGATGAGCTTGCCGATGAAAGCGTCGTTGTTGGCAGAGGTAGTGGCGATCTGCTCTACCTTCGCCATATCGTCACCCACTTCCTGGGTCTGTTTCTTGAGGTCGGCAACGACTGCATCAACCGCCTTGTCGATACCGCGTTTCAGATCCATAGGGTTGGCGCCTGCGGTCACATTCTTCAGACCTACGCCGATGATTTCCTGAGCGAGGACAGTAGCGGTGGTAGTACCGTCACCGGCCTGGTCATTGGTCTTGGAAGCGACTTCCCTTACCATCTGGGCACCCATGTTCTGGAAATGATCCTCTAATT
Source organism: Candidatus Coprenecus pullistercoris (assembly GCA_019116965.1). Taxonomy (GTDB): domain Bacteria; phylum Bacteroidota; class Bacteroidia; order Bacteroidales; family UBA932; genus Coprenecus; species Coprenecus pullistercoris. Next base: position 3,876 of record DXAT01000054.1, on the reverse strand, counting down.
CCACTTCCTTGGCTACGGTAACACCGTCCTTGGTTACATGAGGAGCACCGAATTTCTTGTCGATAACCACATTGCGTCCTTTAGGGCCGAGGGTTACCTTCACTGCATTTGCAAGAGCGTCCACGCCTTCCTTCATCAGGCTGCGGGCTTCCATATTGAATTTGATTTCTTTTGCCATGATTTTTAGTTTTTAAAAGTTAAACAAACAGAATTAAAGAACTGCGAGCACGTCAGACTGACGCATCATCAGATAGTCCTTGCCGTCAACGGTGATCTCGGTTCCGGAATACTTTCCGTAGAGAACGGTGTCGCCTACTTTCAGTTCCATAGGCTCATCCTTCTTACCGCTGCCTACAGCGATGACTTTTCCCTGCTGGGGTTTCTCTTTTGCTGTCTCAGGAATAAAGATTCCGCTTGCTGTCTTAGTCTCAGCTTCTTTGGGCTCTACGAGCACTCTGTCTGCTAAAGGTCTAATGTTCATATCTTTTAATTTTTAGTTGTTTTCGTTTTGCACAGACACATTAAACAAATTAAGTGCCATTCCGCACACTCTGCCAAATTGTCACTCATCCTGTCCTGCCTGCCGACCGACCGGCATATCCCACGCCATATTCCTACTGACTCACCGTCTCCCCCATCCCTTTTACCTCCACCATCTCTTTCTACCCCTTTCTACCTCCACCACCCCTTCTGCAGGCCTTCCGAGCAGCATCTCCTCTCTGTCCCCTTTCCACAACGGCAGCATTTTCCGCATTTCTCCACCGTTGCGACATCGCCTTTTTCGCTGCACCCAGTCTCAGCAACATACAGACAACCTTGCACCGCAGTATCTGTTATTGTATTCCTTTTGTAAATAACTGCATATCAATTCCGTATGCCAAAATCGGTAAAACAGATAAGGCCGTGTTTAGGCGGATCCCGGGCAAAAAGTGCCGTATCTGTTTTGAGGTTATGGCAGTAAACAGGTGAATATGTGCGCATTATGACGATTGCGGGATTACAGATAGTGAGGTATATCAAAATTATTCGCACTATTCGCACGATGCGCCTGACTCAGCCTATGGCCGCATATACTTGGGCACCTCGGCAGAGCAAATTTGAGCAAGGTGGCCTGACATTGCTCTCGGCTTCTGCGCAATTTGGACTTCGTCCACATATACTGTGGCGCCTCGGCAATCGCAAACGAGCTTGCATTGCTCTCGGCTTCTGCGTATATTTGCCAAAATTAATTAGGGATAATGCCGATACCTGTCAATATAGAGCAGCTGCTGAGCGCAACGTCCATCGAAGGGGCACGCATCGAATACAAGAAAGGATGGAATCCCGATGCCATCTACCGCTCAATCTGCGCCTTCGCCAATGATTTCGACAACAGCGGAGGCGGTTATATCATAGTAGGCGTACAAGAAGAGAACGGGCGACCTATTAGGCCGGTAAAAGGCTTGGACCTGAATGAAATAGAGCCGATAGAAAAGGATATGATCGGTTTCAACAATCTGATTCAGCCGGCATACTATCCGCACACAAGCCTTGAGGATGTGGACGGAAAGAAAGTGCTGGTCATCTGGATTCCGGGCGGTGCCAACCGTCCGTATAAAGTACCGGACGAAGTTACGGCCAAGCATAAACGCTACAATTACTATATCCGCTACAACTCCTCGTCTATCATTGCAAAAGGAGAATTTGAAAAGGAATTGCTGGAACTGACCAATCAGATACCGTTCGACGACCGTGCAAATATGCAAGCATCGCTGAAAGACATATCCAGGACGCTGGTGAGGGATTTCCTGATTAAGACGGGAAGCCGTCTTGCAGACAGCATCGAAGAGTCCAGGTTTTCAGATATACTTCAGCAGATGGACATCGTGGCAGGACCGGCAGAGGCACTGGTGCCGAAGAATATCGCCCTCATGATGTTCTCGGACAATCCCTCCAAGTTTTTCCCTTATACCCAAGTAGATATTGTAGTATATCCGAACGGAAAGCTACAGGATCCATCAAACTTCATAGAAGTTCCTTCCATCAAAGGTCCGGTAGACTGGATGATTAACGAGGTTATGACTTATCTGCGCACGAATATCATCAAGGAGCGCGTGGTCAAACCGGGGAACAGGGCAGAATCCTTGCGTTTCTTCAATTATCCGTATCAGGCATTGGAAGAAGCAGTGGTCAACAGTCTTTACCACAGGGATTACCAGATGCGCGAGCCTGTGGAAATCACTATTGAGCCGGACTGCATACGGATAATCAGTTACGGTGGGCCGGACAGGTCTATAAAATTGGATGACCTTAACCGTGGCGTAGCTCATGCCCGGCGTTACCGTAACCGTAAACTCGGGGACTTTCTAAAGGAGTTGGATCTGACGGAGGGAAAGGCCACCGGTATTCCTACTATAATCAAGGAGATGAAAGCCAACGGTTCCCCTGCCGCCTCCTTTGAGACTGACGATGCCAGAACTTACTTTATCGTGACTTTTCCCATTCATCCGGTATTTGTCCAAAATGAGCCCCAAAATGAGCCCCAAAATGAGCCCCAAAATTCAGTGTCTGTTACCCTCAGGCAGAACGAGATATTGAGGTTGATAAAGGCCGACGGAAGAATTACACGGGCGCAAATGTCCGGGCAGCTGAAGATATCGGAAGCTACCATAAAGAGAGAGGTAAAATATCTCCGGGAGCACGGTATATTGCGGTATGACGGCCCGGCAAAATCCGGCAAGTGGATTGTGAACACTGATATTGACATTGTAGTACACCAATAACTAAAGAGCCATGATGGACTTTGAGGAATATATAAGGCAGGGAGAGCCGTCGATGGCGGAGCGGGCGCAGGCATGGCGCACGGCCATCGGACTTCAGGATGTGGACGGACTGAAGCCATCGGCGTACCTTATCGATACCGCCCGCGAGCATATCGAGGGAGACATCTCGCTTCGGGAAGTACGGCAGCGCATTGAGTCCTACTATGAGAGCCGCACAGCAAGGGAAGACACCGGCAGTGATGAACGTACCAAAGAGGCCGACACAGTCTCCTACAGAATCACCGAACTTCTCGCAGAACAGGCATTCTCCATGACTCAGGCTGAACTCTTCCGTATCCACCGGTATCTTTTCACAGGCATTTACAAATTCGCCGGCCGCATCCGGGACTATAACATCACCAAAAAAGAATGGGTATTGGACGGAGGTACAGTAATATATGCCGGTGCCGGACTGATAACCGAGACCCTGGAATACGACATCTCTACAGAAAGGGATTTTTCATACGAGGGACTGACAGCAGATGAGGCTGTGCGGCATATTGCAAGATTCATATCCAATCTTTGGCAGGTGCATCCTTTTGGAGAAGGCAACACCCGCACAACTGCGGTATTCCTGATAAAATATCTCCGCAGTTTCGGATTCAATGTAGGAAACGATACTTTCGAGAGGCACTCATGGTTTTTCCGCAATGCCCTTGTCAGGGCCAATTACAATGACCTGAAAAACGGCATAACAGCCACCACAGAGCCGCTGGAAAGATTTTTGCGCCATCTCCTTCTGAACGAGGAGGCCGACTTGCGGAACAGGACCCTGCATATAAAGGCAGACGGGTTAAAGGTCCGAAATGAACCTTTAAAGTCCAATTTAAAGGTCCAGAATGAACCTTTAAATAATCTGAGCGGAAAGGCATCCTTGACAGAAATAGCTGTCCTACAACTTATAGCGGAGAATCCATCTGTCAAGATTGAAGAGATGGCAGCCAATACTAAAAAGTCGAGGAGCACGATAAAGCGGGCAATTGACCGACTCAGGGAGAGTGGCATCATAGAAAGGACTGGCGCAAAGAAAAACGGATCCTGGAAAATATTGAACGGCAATGAACACTGACCACGA
>DXAT01000053.1 GCA_019116965.1 Candidatus Coprenecus pullistercoris | reverse complement strand
TATGTGGAGACGGTCGAGGAGTTGAGACCGTGGTAGGCCAGTTTCTCCTTGTCGAGGTTGATCTTTATCTCCGGGCGGTCCTTCTCGCGGCTGATGTCGATATCGCGGGCACCGTAGACATTGTCTCTGATAGCCGCCCTCACCTCCTGTGCGAAGGCATTGGTCTCATCGAAGCTGTAGCCGTAGATCTCAACATCAACAGTGGACGAAGCCCCGCCCATGAAGCTGGAGACACCGCACTGATAATCGATAATCTCCGGATATGAGGCCAGTTCCTGACGCAGCACCTCGGCTATCTCGAAGATGGAGCGGTCACGCTCGTTCTTCTTGTTGCAGACCACGGTCATGGACATGGTGTTGTTCATGGTGGTGGAGAACATGGCCGAGACACCGTCGTCGTCCGTAGTACCGGCAGAGGTCGATATCAGTTCTATCTCGGGCACCAGCTCGTAGAAACGGCTCTCGATGTAGCGCGCCATCTTGGCGGTCTCCTCGATACGGTATCCCGTAGCTAATTCTATATCCACTGTAAGACGGCCGTTGTCGGTCTCCTGGATGAAGTCCGTACCGACCTTGCCCATAAGGAACGGCATGATGGACGCTATGAAGAACAGCGATATCGCAACCAGAGTCCAGGCCTTGTGCCGCAGGCAGAAGCGCAGCAGACGGGCGTAGGCCTTGTCCAGACGGTCCAGCAGGGGAATGACATACCTCTGATACCAGTTGCGCTTGGGCGGAATATTCTCGATCACTCCGCGCTCGTTGACACGCACGGGACGGGCTTTGAGGAGCTTAGAGCAGAGCATGGGGGTCAGGGAGATAGCCACTACGGTAGAGGTACATACCATGATGGTCACCAGCCAGCCGAGCTCCTTGAACATGATGCCGGCCATACCGGTGAGCATGGTCAGAGGCACGAACACCACCACTATCACAAGTGTAGTGGCGATGACCGACACCCACACCTCGTTGGTCGCATAGATGGACGCTTCCCTCGGCGACGAGCCCCTCTCGATATGCTTGGTGATGTTCTCCAGCACCACTATGGCGTCATCCACCACCATACCGATGGCCACAGTCAGGGAACTGAGCGATATGATGTTCAGCGAGCTGTCCGCCAGCATCAGGTAGATGAAGGCCACTATCAGGGAGATAGGAATCGTCAGGGAAATAATCAGGGTCGACCGCCACTCTCCGAGGAAGAAGAGCACCACGAGCACCACGAAGAGCAGAGCGTACAGAATCGACTCCTCCAGAGAGTTGATGGAGTTGACGATATCCTCCGACGAATCGTAGATTACCTCTATCTTGATATCGTTGGGCAGAGTTCGCTCGATACGGGCCATCTCTTCCTCCAGGTCCTCGCATATCTGCACGGTATTGGCTCCCGTCTGCTTGGTCACCATCAGGCGGACACTCTCGCGGCCGTTGGTCTTCTCGTCCAGACTCAGGTCCTTGATCGTGTCGCGCACGGTGGCAAGGTCGCGTACGAAGACCTGCCGGCCCTCGGGAGTCACCGTCACCACAATGTCGTTGATCTCGGAGCTCTCGACATACTCGCTGCGCACCTCCAGCTGATACTGCTCCTTGTTCATCTTGACGGTACCGGAGGAGAGGTTCAGGTTGTTTGCGGCTATCGCACTGCCGACAGTCTCCAAGGGAAGACCGTAGGCATCTAACTTCTGCTGGTCGATATCCACATACACATAACGCTCCGGGGAGCCGGAAAGGGTAAGGTTTCCGATACCGTTCACCATGCTCAGCTGAGGTATAATCTCGTCGTTGAGCAGTTTGTCCAGTCCCGGATAGCTCTCGTCCGCAGTAATCGAATACTGGAGGATAGGCATGGAGCTGGTGCTGAACTTGAAGATGAAGGGATTGGTACAGCCGTCGGGCAGCTCGTCCTTCACCATGTCTATATAGGACCGGACATCGTTGATGATCTCGTCCAGGTCCGTACCCCACTCCAGCTCGAGCAGCACCACGGAGATATTGTCCTTGGTGGTGGAGGTTATCTCCTTGAGGTAGTCTACGGAGTTGAGATTGTTCTCTATTATCTTGGTGACATTGGTTTCTATCTCGGAGGCACTGGCACCCGGATAGACCGTAAGTACGGAGATGTACGGCGGGTCCATCTCCGGGAACTGGTCGATAGGCAGTCTCAGGAACGAGAACACGCCTATCACTATCACGGCGACGAACACCAGAAGGGTCGTCACCGGACGGTTAATCGCTGATTTGTAGATACTCATCGCGGACTGTCTTTATTTTACCACATTCAGTCTGACTCCGTCCACGAGCTTGGCCTGACCGGTGGTCACTATAGGATCGCCCACCTTAAGGCTGTCGCTGGATATCTCTATCGTCTGGTCGTGACGCTCGCCTATCTCCACGAATACGCGCTTGGCCACACCGCCCTCGTCCACGAAAACATAGCGGTTATTGGAGCCAATGAGCCTGAGCACCGCCTGATAAGGCACCACAAGAGCCTCAGTACGGCCCATATCGAGCACCGTGCTCACATACATTCCCGGACGTATCAGCTCGCTGCTGTTAGGAATCCTCAGCTTGAGGGTAAATGTATGCGAGGCAGGGTCAATGGTCGGATATACTATCTCTATCGTAGCCGGGAAGACCTTGTCGGGATAGATGTCGGAGTAGACATTGACCTTCATGCCCTTTTTGACCAGAGGGAAATAAGTCTCGGGTACATTGACATAGGCTTTCAGTTCGTTGATCTGAGTCAGGCGGAGAATGGGCTGCGCTCCGGCGTACAGTTCCCCGTCCTCGTAGCTCTTGGCCGAGATGACTCCGTCGTACTGGGCGAGCACAAATGTGTTCTCCTCCAGAAAACGCAGGGACTCGGCGGTCTGGTCGAAGCTCAGTTTGGTCTGGTCGTAGGTCTGCTGCGAGATGGCCTCGCTTTCAAGAAGCATCTCCACGCGGTTCATCTCTATCTGCAGATTGGCGTATGCCAGACGGGTGGTGTTGAGCTGGTTCCGGTCCATCCGCACCAAAGTGTCGCCTTTACGGACCCTGTCACCCACCTCCACATATATTTTCTCGATAATACCAGTGAGCGAGGGCGATATATTCATCTCCTCATATCCCTGAAGGGTCGTCGAAAGCTCTATCTGCCGCGACACCTCCTGATAGGCCAGCGGAGTGGTACGCACCTGCTCCACCCTGTCCTGGGAGACTTCCTCCGTGTTGGCTCCGCAGCCGCTCAGCAGCGCGGCGGCCGTGATAACAGCGATTGCCTTAAATTTCATATCCATAATCTATTTCTGTTCCTGTGTTGATTGTCCGTAAGTGTTTTTATTGAGCAGTTTCTCAAGTTCTATCTGAGCCGTCACATAATCCAAAGCAGCCTGCACATAGGTGCTCTGGGCAGTGATGAGGGTTGTGGCGGCATTGGTCACATCCAGACTGGAGGCGTGACCGAACTCGTATTTCTTGCCGATATTGTCCAGAACGGCCTGAGACACCTCCACATTCTTCACTTGCGTCTGATAACGCTCGTATGCGGAGGAGAGGTTGTACTTGAGCTGACGGTGCTGGATGTTCAGGGCCATCTTGGTGTTCTCCAAGGTGTTGAGCTGCTTCTGATAATCCAGTTTGGCCTTCTGGAAAGAAGTATAGTTGCGGCCCGAGGAGAATATGGGAATAGACAGAGTCAGGCCGATCATGTTCGGGGGAGTCATGTTCATAGTCATCTCATCGGAAAAATACTTCCTGCCCGTGTACTGGTAGAATGCGCTCAGGGTAGGTCCGTAGGCCCATCCTACAAGGTTTTTCTGCTTTCTGTACAGCTCTGTGCTCTGCAGGGCCAGCTGGTAGGAGAAATTGTTCTCCAGGATAAAATCATCGTAGAGCAGGTCCAGCGAATGCTCCACATCCATCAGGTCCTCCAAAGTCTGGGTCAGGACTATCTCCTTGTCAAAACCCACATTCATCTGCAGGCGCATGGAGTTGTAGATCATCTCCAGTCCGCGCTCGGCCTCGTTGATGGAGCTCTCGAGGGTCGCCACCTGTACCAGTATCTGGTCAGCGTCCACCTGCTCGGCCACACCCGCGTCGACGGACTTCTGAGACAGCTCGTGCAGCCTGCGCACAGTACCGAGGTTGCGCTGCAGCAGTTCCACCGTCTGCTCACTCACAAGTGCGGAAAAATACAGAAGCCGCACCTGTTCGGCAACCTCCTGCTGCGACTGACGGTGCGAGACATCCGCCATCTCTATCGACAGCTTGCCTATGAGTGCGCTTATAATCTGCGCTCCGCTTACCGACATGGCGGCATTGACACCTATTGAACCGTAAGGCGGCATGGCTATGGCCATAAATTCACCGAGATCCATCTCATACCCCATGTAGTTGGAATAGTCCAAGGTTCCGTTGACCTGCGGCAGCATGGTCGCGATCGCACCCCAACGGTCCGCCTCGGCCTGACGCACAGCCAGCGATGAGTTCTGCAGGTCCCAGTTATGTTCCAGCGCGTAATTCATCGCCTCCTCCAGCGTGAAATACATCACCGTGGTATCGGCTTCCTGAGCCGACGGAGCCTGAGCGGCAGCCTTGAGCGGAACAGCCCCGGCAATCAGGAAGAGAACCGAGACACAGCATACAACCGCCGCTGTTTCCAATTGTTTTCTCATTATCGTAACAGTGATTTATTATTTTTCAGATATTCGTCAATATACTCCCGACCCTTCTCCGTGGCAATGCCCCTTATCAAGAAAAGCATCAGGCAGTCCGAGCCATGGTCATGCTTGATCTCCAGATAATTGCGCACCGCTCTGTCCGTAACCGCCACGGAAAGTTCGAAGAGCTGCAGGGATATCCGGTGAGCATCCAGAATACCGGTGATGAACAGACCTTCCTGCTGTCCCCGTCCGATGACCTGCTCCAACAGCTCACAGTGCCAGCGGTTCACATCCCTGACCACCGTCGTGAACACCTCCGGATAATACCGTTTGACATCCGTAAAGAAATCATAGTAGAAACTCATGCGCTGCTCGTCCTTGTTCTCAAGCGAGTGCATGAACCATCCGAGAACATTCTCCGTCCTGTTGAGCCCCTCCTCCGTTTTGAGCATATTATCCTTATGGATCAACAGTATGCACTCCTGCAGCAACTGCGCCTTGTCGTGAAACATCTCGTACAGCGTACGCTTGGACATACCGTTGGCCGAAGCCACCTCGTCCATAGTCAGTGATTTGCAGCCGCGTTCCAGAAACATTACGCCGGTTCTTCTGAGTATTTGCTCCCTATTCGTCATAATCAGAACGCAAAACTAAAAAAACTTCTGCAGTTTCCAAATTTTTGTCACAACTGAACGGCTTATTTACTACCTTTGCGCTCAAATTAAATATACGACATTATGTACAAAGATTTTCAAGCCTATCTTCAGAACGAGCTGAACAGCATCAGGGAAGCAGGACTTTATAAAGAGGAGCGCGTAATCGTATCTCCCCAGGGTCCTGAGATTACTCTTCAGGATGGAACAAAAGCCCTCAACTTCTGCGCAAACAACTACCTCGGACTTGCAGACAGCAAGGAACTCGTAAAAGCCGCCAAGGACGCCATGGACACCCACGGATACGGTATGGCCAGCGTTCGTTTCATCTGCGGTACAGGAGACCTTCAGAAGACCCTCGAGGCCAAGATCGCAGAATTCTTCGGCACTGAGGACACCATCCTCTATGCCGCATGCTTCGATGCCAACGGCGGTGTGTTCGAGCCTCTGCTGAATGATCAGGACGCCATCATATCCGACTCACTCAACCACGCATCCATCATCGACGGTGTGCGTCTTTGCAAGGCAAAGAGATACCGCTACGCCAACGCCGACATGGCCGAGCTGGAGAAATGCCTCCAGGAGGCTCAGGCACAGCGTCACCGCATCATCGTCACCGACGGTGTGTTCTCCATGGACGGCAACGTATGTCCTCTGGACAAGATCCACGCACTCGCCGAGAAATACAACGCCATGGTTATGGTCGATGAGTCGCACTCCGCAGGTGTCGTAGGAAAGACCGGACGCGGTGTGACCGAGCGTTACAACCTCCGCGGTCAGATCGAAATCATCACAGGTACTCTCGGAAAGGCATTCGGCGGCTCCGTCGGCGGATTCACCACCGGTAAGAAGGAGATTATCGCCATGCTGCGCCAGAGGTCAAGGCCGTACCTCTTCTCCAACTCGATTCCTCCCATGATTGCAGCAGCAGGCATCCGCATGTTCGACATGATGAAGGAGTCCAACGAGCTTCAGGACCGTCTGCACGAGAACACAGAGTATTTCATCGGCAAGATGAAGGCTGCCGGCTTCGACATCAAGCCCACCGAGTCAGCTATCTGCGCCGTCATGCTTTACGATGCCAAGCTGTCTCAGGAAATGGCCGCCCGCCTGCAGGACGAGGGCATCTTCGTAACCGGATTCTACTATCCTGTAGTGCCTAAGGATCAGGCCCGTATCCGTGTACAGGTATCAGCCGGCCACAAGAAGGAGCACCTTGACAGATGCGTCGCAGCCTTCACCAAGATCGGCAAGGAACTCGGAGTACTCAAATAGTATTTTCAATACTTTATCCCACAGGCTGTGCCGAAATTCATATTTTGACACAGCCTTTCTTTACTTATAAGGTGCGGACCATAATTCATCAAAAAAAAGATTCCGTTATCAGGAACGGGAAGCAATTATGATATACGATTTCGACGAAAAAATCCAAAGAAGGGGAACCGATTCATACAAATGGGACTCAGCGGCAGATGACGGCATACTGCCCATGTGGGTGGCGGACATGGACTTCCGCACAGCACCGGCCATCACAGACGCAGTGCGGCGCAGAATCGGGCATGACATCTTCGGGTACACCAAAGTACCGGACACCTACTACCGAAGCATCACAGACTGGTTCAGCCGCCGGCACGGATGGAGGATAGAAAAAGAATGGATCATCTGCACCACGGGGGTAGTCCCGGCCATCTCAGCCATCATCAGGGCCCTGACATCTCCCGGTGACAAGGTGCTGATACAGGGTCCTGTCTACAACTGCTTCTACTCGGCGATACGCAACAACAGCTGCGAGCCCGTCAGTTCCTCTCTGATATACGCTGACAGGACTTACCGGATGGATTTCGAGGACCTGGAGCGCAAGGCCTCAGACCCGGCTGTGAGACTGATGCTGCTCTGCAATCCCCACAATCCGGCCGGAAGGGTATGGACACGGGATGAGCTCACCAAAGTCGGTGACATATGCATCAGGCACGGCATCACCGTCATCTCCGACGAGATACACTGCGAGCTGACCCTGCCCGGATACACTTACACCCCATTCGCATCCATCAGCGGAGAATTTCAAAGACATTCAGTCTCCTGCATCTCACCCAGCAAGTCATTCAATATCGCCGGGCTCCAGATCGCCGATATAGTCTGCGCCGACGGGGCTCTCCGCGAAAGAATAGACAAGGCCGCCCATACCAACGAAATATGCAATGTCAATCCATTTGGAATAGTAGCCACGGAAGCCGCATACAACGAGTGTGAGGGATGGATCCTCCAACTGATGGAATACATCAAGGGCAACTATGACTATATGGTGGATTTCTGCCGGAAGAACCTGCCGGATTTCCCCGTTACCAGGCTCGAGGGCACCTATCTGGCATGGATGGACTGCCGCTGCCTTGACATGGCTTCGGAGAGGCTGGAAGAGAAATTGCTGCACGAGGCCAAACTGTGGCTCAACGCCGGCACGATGTACGGTCCCGAAGGCGAGGGATTCATGCGCTGGAACTTAGCCTGCCCCCGCGCCAATGTCGAAGAAGGCCTCATTCGTTTCTACAATTTCGCAGCAAGCCGCTACCGCAGCAGGTAGAAGCAGGAGGTGGTATAGAAATTACGCAGCCACGGAATACTTGCCGGAAAACGGAAGAGCCTGCGCGGCCTCAGTCCGAACTTTACCTCATAATGGGGATTTATCAGCCACAGGCACCTGTCGACTTTCTGAAATCCTCCGTCTTTTATCAGCTTCTCAAAACGCTCCACCGGAGTAGCCGTCTGCTTGATCTCCAGCAATTCCTTAACGGCCTCCGGTGACTCTCTGCCGCATCTGAGCATCCATCCGTACACGCCTTTCGGAAGAAGATGAAAATACGGCAGATGAGAAAGCAGCTTATTGCGGCAGTTCTGCTGATGCCCTCCGAAAGGCATCTGCCACGCAGGGAAGGCGAAAAATGCCAGGCCGGTGTCTGGACGCAGGAATCTCCTCACCCTGCGCATGAACTCCTCCTTATCCATGATGTGCTCTATCACATCATGGCACAATATCAGATCGAACTGCCCCTCTAACTCCCTGACCGCAAATATGTCGGAGGCAATGAATCTCCCTTCGGCTCCCTCCTCCGCAAAAAAGCTCCCGGCGGACCTGATTTTATCCTCCGACAGGTCCACCCCCAGGACATCGCATCCGGCCTGGGCGAAAGGCAGCAGATTGCCGCCCTCGCCGCAACCTATCTCCAGCACCTTCACGCCCTTCCCTATTGTCACATAAGGCGACAGATACGGCAGATAGTATTTCCTGCTGGTCGTGGCAAGACGGTAAAAATACTGACGCCGGTCCTTAGACATAATGTATATAATCCGGTTTGCGCGGAGCAGCCGCAGGCTCCTTGCCGTCGAGAGAGTAGCCTAAGATACAATGCCCTATACCCTCGTAATCCCCTTCTATACCCCACTCTTTCAGAAGCTGACGTCCCTCAGGAGAGTCAAAGACCTCCTTTGCCCTGTGAATCCAGCAACTTCCGAGTCCGAGAGCATGAGCCGCATTGAGCATGTTACCCATCACCAAGGCTCCGTCATACAGATAAGTGGGACGGCTTTTGTCCGCAAGAACAACAAGTACCACAGGGGCACCGTAGAACGGGTCAGATGCAGAACCAAGCACTTCTGCATTCATCTTGGACAAACGGTCACGCACCGCCTTATCCGTCACTGCGACAATAACTGGGGACTGTTTTCCCTTCCCTGTCGGCGCATATGCTCCGGCCTCAGCCACCTTGGCTATAAGTTCCCTTGACGGAACCTTATCAGGATCATAGGCACGTATACTGCGCCTTGTCTTCAGACATTCAAGCACTTCATTTTTTCTCATATCGCAAAAGAGTTTTCTTAACTTGCAAATATATACAAAATGTTATATTTGCAATCAGAATGAAAAACTTACAACCGATGATACTTACGGCACTGCGCATATGCCTTACTGCGGTCCTGATTATCGCCGGCACAGGCCTGAGAGCCCAGGACTGGGAGGAACTGCAACGTAACAGAAGCGGATACATCATAGGGCAGGGTTATGGCAGTTCGGCCAGAGAAGCGGATCAGAACGCGCTGGAAGACCTCGCGTCACAGATCAGGGTCAAGGTCTCGTCCGAGATGACCTTGAAAAGCAGCGGAGTACAGACAAGTCACAGAAACAGGAGCCGGGAGACTGTGAGCGACTCCCTCGAATCCATCATATCCACTTACTCGCAGGTAACTCTGAGCAACTGCAAAAAGCTGATAGTCAACAATGGCCCGAAGAAATACCATATCGTAAGATATATTTCGGCAAGAGATGTGGAGAAGGTATTCAAAGACAGGGAGGCAAAAATCAGCTATATGCTCAATGTGGCCGAGAAAGCCGAGAAAGAACTGAAAATAGACGCAGCCCTCAAGAATTACTACTGGGCGCAGATTCTCATCAACACCCTGCCCTCGCCTTCGAGCGTTTCATATTACGATTGTGACGGGAACATGCAGATGGTGTCCGTATGGGTACCGGGCAAGATCAGCTCCATCCTGGACGGACTTGACTTCAAGTTTGACGGTTTCTCATCCGAGGACAACACATTAGGCAAACTGAGAGTCACCTACGGAGGCATGCCCGTATCATCAGCGGACTACACCTACATGGACGGCATAAGCTGGAGCGTGATGACATCGGCGAAAGACGGATTAGGAGTAATCGAACTGCGCAAGGATGTGGATATAAAGACCATTAGTGTCACCGTCGAATATCAGTACTACAACGAGCTGCATCAGGATCCTGAGGTGGAGAGCATACTCTCAATCATGGATCCGGTCAATTTCCCGGAAGCTTATAAAACAGGTATATCCCTGGAAATCAAGCGCAACAGCTCAAAGAAAAATGAAGTGCGCCAGGGTAAAAAGTCCGAAGAGACATACAGCTTCGCCGCCATAGATGAACCCGGCACTGAACGGTATGTCAATACCGTCCGCACGATACTCGGAAGCATAAGCGGGAAAAACAAGGATGATATACGCGGGCTTTTCACTACGGAGGGATACGATACATACAGGAGACTGCTTCTTTACGGCAACGCCAGGGTCATTGACGACAGTCATCTCAAGTTCATGAGATTCAACGACGAGATCTACTGCCGCAGCGTGCCCATGGACTTCGCTTTCCAGACCAACGACAGGCATTTCGTCGAGAATGTGGTGTTTGTCTTCGACAGCACCGGGAAAGTCTCCGGGATCACATTTGCACTTGAGGACAAGACTGTTCAGGACATCAATTCGATGGAGATGTGGAAGGACGAGCATAAAATGATACTTATCCAGTTCCTCGAGAGCTACAAGACAGCATTCGCACTGAAAAATATCGATTATCTGGAATCCATCTTCTCCGAGGATGCGCTCATAATCACCGGCCGCGTGGTACGGAAAACCGTCATAGAAAATCAGATTACCCTGCAGAAACAGTATGTGGAGTACAACCGACAGTCCAAGGCCGAGTACATGGGCAATCTGCGCCGCAGCTTCGACAGCAAGGAATACATCAACCTGAAATTCTCCAACACCTCCATCGGCTCATGGAGGGACGGACTGTTCGGAATCTCGCTAAAGCAGGACTATTATTCTTCCAACTACGGCGACTGCGGATACCTCTACCTTTATGTGGACCTGCGGGACTACAGAAAGCCCATAATACATGTCCGCACCTGGCAGCCGGAGCCGAATCTCGATGTAGACAGCCTGACAGGCCTCTACGGACCCGGTAATTTTTAAACCACCTCTACTGCACAACATCTATGAAACGGATACTCGCTATATTTCTTCTCTCCCTGGCACTTCCTGCGATATGCCTTGCACAGGACCTGTCCATGACATCCGACGGCACTCTTACAGCCGTCTCCGACGACCTGGACGCCAAGGTCAATTTCCCCGTCAAGGACCGCAACGGGAAACTTTGCGCGCTCGTCAAGGTAACTGTAATCAACGAATTGAAGAATCCTCTCGTACTGTCTGTCGGAACCACGCTCGAGGTAGTCAGGACGGAGCAGAGAAACGACGGAGAAGTATGGTTCTACATACCTACCGAGGTAAAGAACTTAGAGTTCCGCTGCAAAGGTTACGAGCCTCTTAAAATGCCGGTAAAGACACTGCTCCGTCCCGGCAATGTCTACCGCACCACTATCACGGCCAACTCCACCGGCACATATGTGGAGACCGCTGTCGTCACGGCCAACTTCCTGAAACTCGATGTTCAGCCGAAAGGAGCAGTCCTCTACATAGGCCGCACGAAAGAGTACGAGATCTCCACCAGGATACTTACCGACGGGACATTCAACATGCGCCTGGACTACGGGAAATACTACTACAGGCTTGAACGCGAGTTCTACGAAACCATTGAGGGCACTCTCGAGGTCGACAGCGACGGTTCCACCAGGTATATCAGCATGACACCAGCATACAGCTATCTGACAATCAACACCGAACCTTCAGGAGCTACGGTATCCATAGACGGGAAATTCATCGGCACATCCCCGGTCAATATCCGGGAGAAGATCGGGAAAGGCCCTGTCACCATCAGGGCTCAGAAAGACCTGTATTATCCCGAGGAGATTACATTCAATATCCCAGGTGACACATTGCGCCACACAGCCTCGCTCACACTGAAGCCGCAGTTCGGCACAGTCACCTGCACATGCGCAGACCCGGAGGCCGAGCTGTGGATAGACAACATCAACATGGGAAAAGGCACCTGGACCGGCAGCCTGAGCAGCAGCAGTTCCCATTACCTTGAGGCCCGCAGGAAAGGGCACCTCAGTCAAAGCATCAACTTCGAGGTAAAAGACGGAGAGACAGCAACTTTCACAGTCGGAAGCCCCGAGCCGCTCTACGGCACTATAGAGATGACCAGCACGCCTGCCGGAGCCACAGTCACTCTCGACGGGCAGGAAATCGGGACAACCCCGGTCATACTCAACAAAATACTCATCGAGGACCACAGAATCGAGCTCGGCAAGGAGGGCTACATCCCCCTGCGCGACACCATATTCCTTGAACACAACCAGCATCTCAGACTTGACTATACTCTTGAGGAAGGCGTTCTGGAAGGATGGCTCCAGGTCTCCACAGACAGCGACGCGTATATCTTCGCAGGCGACAGCTTTCTCGCCAAGGGAAGTTGGGAAGGAGCCCTGCCCGAAGGGCATTATGTGCTCCGCGCCTCCAAGGACGGATACAATGACGGTACCGTGAGTGTAAACATAGTCGGAAACGGCCATCATAAGGCCGTCATACCCTCACCCACGCTTAAAACAGGCAACCTGCGCGTCACATCCAATGTCAACGGAGCATCAATTCATCTGAGAGAGAATAGTTCCGACCACTATATCTTCGGCCAGAGCACTCCCCACATGTTTTCCATCGCCCCAGGACAGTATTCCATATATCTTACCAAGGACGGATATGAGAGTTCAGGAACCGAGACAGTCTATGTCTATGAGAATCAGACAAGGAGCATTGATCTGAAGCTGAAAAGGAAGCCTAAGGATTTCTATATGGCCAGGCATTTCGTGGAAATAAACTACGGCTACGGCATTGACATCAAGGACGATGCAGCCTCAACCAACTATATCGGAGTCAACTACGGATATCTCAAGTCCCGCGTCGGATTACATGCCGCATTAGGCATCGGCGTTGAACACAGGGATTTCAGTTTCAGCATCGCACCGGCCGTCAGACTGTCCGGCCCGTCAAGCAATGTGGATGTCCAACTATATGCCGGTCCCGCTTTCAGATACGACCCGATGTCCACGGCCACAGACCCTGTATTCAAGCAGGACAGATGGCACCTGATGGGAGACGCCGGATTACGGCTCAACTTCGATGCCCTGAACAACTACTCGGATGTAGGCTGGGTATCCCTGTCGCTCGGATGCAGATTCTCCAGCACGGCCGTCATACCCACTGCCGGTGTCAGCCTGTTCCCCGTAGCCTGCGCAATGGGTGACAGCGAGGACGGATTCTCATCCCACTTCCTTGACCTCAACATGGGTTACGATATTGACGGAGAGGCCATGATGGGCGCGGGATACTCCTGGATCAAGACCCATCTCGGCGCATACGGTTCCTTTCTCATAGGGCTGGATGAAGCGGAGCATTTCTCAGTGGCCGTCGGCCCTGTATTCAGACTCACCACCGACAACTCTCCTGTAGACCTGCAGCTCTACGGAGGCCCCGCATACATCCGCGACGAATTCGGAGGCGACATGGGCCTGCGCTTCGGATGGAGGAGCAAGGGAGCCCTCAGCTGGTGGGACTTCTCAGTCGGCTGTCAGGTATCCCGCAACCATGTCATCCCCACATTCGGTCTCGGCATCGGCCTTGCCCTTGTGGGTGCATTGGTAGTACCGGCTGTAGTCTACGGTATCGCGGAAGACTAATTCCTCTTGCCCGGAGCAGGCCCGAAAGCATTTGTCCCCTGATCTCCGGGCTTAAGACCCCATATTATAAGCAGCACCGTGCCTACAATAGGTATCAGCAGGAACAGCATGTAAAGTCCTTCCCTGCCCGTATCATGCAGTCTTCTTTCCCATACGGCTATCACAGGCAAGATCAGTCCAAGCAGGACAAAGATATTGAGAAACGGCACCCAGCCGACAGTCGTCATCACTGCTCCGAAAAACAGCATGAACCAGCCGAATTCGCAGCGCGTAGCCCTGCCGGAAAAATCCGCATAATGTCTGAATCCGTACCCTATGGCCTGGAACAGCGTCATAGGCATACCTCTTTTCCCTGTCCCGGGCTTAGGCTCCTCGGCCTCCGCATGTTCCAGCACCGGCTGCTCATAAGACTCAGACTTCACATCTCCGGCATCAGGCACAGTTCTGTTGCCCGATACCTCTATACCAGCACCGAATACGATAAGATTCCAGTCCAGTACCTTTCCTCCCGGAAACACCACCTTGTCGCCCACGGCCACCGGGCAGGAAGCCTGATGCAGCGCCACTCCGTTGACCAAAGTTCCGTTGGAGCTATAATCCTTAAGCGTCATCCCACCACGGTCATCTACCGTAATCTCCGCATGATGTTCGCTGATCATCGGATCCGATAGCTCAATGCAGTTGTCCTGATTCCTTCCGATTGTAAATTTTTTCATAATGCTACTATTTTAACATTTTGCACATCAAATTTATACAATCCCTCCTCAATAACCAAAACGAAATACGCAAACTTATCCCCCCACAACAGGGTCCGCAACCGACCGCTCACAGCATTCACCTACACAACAGACGATTACACGACAGCAAACTCATCGCACAGACAATATAATATAGCGCAATAGCAAGAACCCTTTTATTCAGACTTTTTAACATATAACTGCATTTGAATTATTAACAAAAATCAGTATATTTGCAAAACACCATGATATAAATCATCTTATGAGAACTTCATCTATTATCCTTTGCATCTGCGGCATTTTATCGGTTTCTTGTGCATCTCCGGAATCAGACGGGAAACAAGTGGCGTTGGCCTACCATAATGCAGCGAACACATCTATAGAATACTGCAAAGCTGAATATTCCAGACTTATTGACAATTTTGAGTCTGAAAATTTCACAACCAGAGTAGAAGTCCGTGAAATAATGCAGAAAATCGCGGATAACGCCGAGCAGTTAAAAGCGAGGAAGGAGGCTCAAGCAAAGATGCTCTACGACGAGAAAAGCGGCAAATACGCAACTGACTACAGCAAGACAACAGCATTTCAAACCGCGTTCAACAATACACAAAGGGAATTCAAGCCTCTTGATGAAGAAAGTCTGTCTGCATACACAAACAAACTCAACAATCTAATTCTCACAATCATACCGTCCAAACCGGATATTAAGAAAATCAAGAGAGACCTGATAGGACGTGAAATCTGGGGCTTAGAGGGAAGTTATTTTGCCGGGTGGTCATGGGAAATAACTGCCGAAAACCTCAAGGACTTATACATTGAGGACTGCGATACGACTAACAAAAATGGTAACTGTATCTATTATGTTCATCTTACCATATCCAGTGCGTCAGGGACATGCTATGAGACCGATGTCAAACTATATTACAGACTCGGACATGCCGATGACTGGACCCTTGATATGCTGGAGAACCAGAACATAAAGATCGTAAAAACCGGAATGTACGACAATAGCCTTACAATAAAAATAGTAAATAGTATAGTAGCACATGGTGCCATTATCACCAATTTAAGTGACGCATCCCTCGTGGCTGGCTATAGATTCCTGGACTACAGCAATGAATGGCAAAAAGGGACAACGGTGATTCATGGCAACAGTAACGCTACAATATACTGCTACGATTTGATTATGGATTTCGTCGAACGTCCATAATAATACCGCAAAAATTGCCATCCCGGCAATCGGCATCTCTGCATATTAACTATAAAATAGGGAGGCTGACTAAAAGCGATTTAGTCAGCCTCGAACAAACACTGATGTAATTATTATTTATTCAGACAATTTTCTTGTACTTCCTTTTACGACCGATATTTTATCTATCAGATAACCGTCGGCCTCCGCATCATATAATAAATGGATCTCTTTCTCCGTACAATCACTATATGCGGTACTTTCGAATTGCTGAACTGCAGGATATATTACCGATACCAAACCCTCGCCGATAACCGGAGTGCCCAATTCCACTGTTATTGAAGCTGTTTTTAAGCGCTCCAAATACTGCTCGGCAGTTCGTGTATATACTTTTTCTTCTCCGGACGCGATATTCGACACTTCCACTACTGACGATGTCTTATCCACAAACATATCTCCGAGGCTATTTCTAAGAGACTTATCCGGATTTGCGGCATAAGCCTTCAAATCATTCACATAACCGTTTATGAAATTCTCCAGTTTAGTGTATTTTTCCAATCTCTCAGCTGCTGTCTCAGGCTTATGCAGTGTCTTTCCATAATCGACACTCACTACTGTCCCTGAACTTAAATCACTGTTTATCACAACCTTGAATGTTGGCTTTAAAATATAATAAGCCTCAATAGGTTCCGGATACAAAGATCTGTCTTCCGTCATAAACTGCTCAGGATCCACATACACACATATATCCGGAACATTTGAGACCACCACCTCCGGGCCGTCAGGCATTTCAACAGACACATCTCCCGGCATCACTGTAAAGGAAACCGGATTGTATTCCTCAAATGTCCCATTAGACAATCCTGCATACCATTGCTCAATCAGTTTCTCTGCCGTCTGTCCCATCTGCTGCCTCTCATGTGTAAGATAAGGCATCTCTGAGGTCTTTATATCAGCTATGGATGCGATATAAGCAGTATCCCCTTTCTTCACTGTCCACTTCACATTCCAGTCTATTCTCACAGAATATCTGGCGTTGCTGTACAGCGTATCATCCTTGACTGCTACTATACCCACCTCGTTCTCCGTTGTATAGATATAGTTTTTTATGTCTCCCTTTTTATTCCTGACATCATCTATCTTTGATATTCCCACATTGGAGACATATACCTCATTTGCAACAACATTATTCTTCGGTTTTATCATTCTTGAGTAAACCGGCTTGAACAATCCCAAACTTAGGGTATCATTCTTTAAATTCAGGAATGTCTGGGTCTTGGAGTACTCAAGAAGAAATTGCTGCCACTCGGGCCCGATTTTTCCAAGATTTGATTTTTTCTGGTTCTCAATTCCTTTTTTGACTGCGTCAAAAAACTCCTTCTGAGTGTCCAGAACAGCTTGTTCCGCATTCTGAGCGAAACCCGCAACCGTTGCACACATAACAACAGCCACAATTAAATAACATTTTTTCATAATACTATAAATTAAGTGGTTATCTATTTTTCCATTACTAATCTAAAACCTACATCCTCTTGTGGTGAATCATACGGATCCCTATAATAAACTGACAATTCCAATCCGTCACTATAATAGCTTCCTCCGCGAACAACTACCAAATCACCGTATTGTCCTTTTAAATTGACAGGATTGTAACTGCCTCCTGTCAAATAAAATTCTGAATCATAATAATCCCGGCACCATTCCGCCACATTACCACTCATCTGATATATCCCAAGCTCATTCACGGACGGCTCGTAATATACTTTTGTCGGATTATTTCTGTCATACCATATATTATCCAAATCTTCCGTACCGGCAAATGAATACTTAAGACTGTTCTGTCCCCCTCTTGCCGCATACTCCCATTGCGCCTCCGAGGGAAGATCAAAATGTTTTCCCGTTTTTCTATTAAGCCGGTCAATAAAATCACGCACTTCCTTAATACTTACATTCTCCACCGGATAATCATCCGCATCCAGGGCATCATAAAGCGAAGGATCATATCCCATAATACTCTTAAACAACTTTCGGCTTACCTCAAACTGTCCGATATAAAATCCGTCCAAGGTAACTTGGTGTACGGGACAATCATCATCACCGGAATCATTGCTGCCCATCTCGAATGTTCCACCCTCGACATATACCATCGGATACATTCCCGTTCCGGTAAAATCCTCTACCGCATAGTTGTCCTTTTCTCCCCGTAAAATAAGAAAGGCAGACATAGCAACTATTAATACAGAAGATATAACTACAGGAGCTATCCATCGTTTACTATGGCCATGAGACCCACTATCCTTCTGCTTCGCAACATCAACTCCATAAAGTCTTGCTTCCGCTTCTTTAACAAGATCGGCAGCTGTCGGACGCGCCCAAGTATCCTTGGCAAGGCATGACTGTATGGTCTGCTTAAGTTCTAAAGAATATTCTCCAGGCACTTCCGGTACTGCCGCGCCGGAGAGCAACATGGCTCCACCCTTACCAAAAAACGGCAATTCACCTGCCAGCATCTCATAAAGGGTCGCACCCAAAGACCATATATCGCTCGCCATAACCGAGGCCGGATTCGCCAAAAAACGCTCCGGCCCCATATATGCAACTGTTCCGGCACTTATAGCCCTTTGAGAATTCTTACGCAGTGTACTCCGTATATGTTTGCTGATTCCGAAATCAGTTATCAGAAAACGGCCAGAACTGTCTATAAGTATATTTTCCGGTTTTATATCCTGATGAACCATTGGAGGTTCCTGAGCATGAAGATATGCGAGGCCTGATGCTACATCGTGAATAAACATCCAAACTGTCTGCTCATCCATCCGCCCTATAAGACTGGCAGCAGAACCGTTCGGGCAATATGGCATAACCAGATAAGGACATCGCTCACATATATCATAATGATTGGCATGCAGCAGATTGGGGTGACTGAGACCATACGCGGTCTTATACTCCGACTTGAAATCCTCAATGCCACGGTCATCCAGGGCGATATAAATCTTAATCGCCACTTCAAGGTCAAGCTCCTCATCCTTGGCAAGCCATACATCCCCGAAAGAGCCACTCCCCTTATGCTCTATAAGACGGTATCGTCCGCCGAACAATTTATTCGGTTGTAATTCTGACATTTTGTTTATCTATCAATTCCTGAAATACAATTCATTTCATAATAAGTATCAGCCAGTCTGAACTCTTAAATATATCCAAAATCCCACAACTAACAGAATGAGAAATCCTGATATATTCCGAGCTATTACGGCCGCCTCAGAATCTTTATAATCCTTAGCATCAGCGACCCATGCAAGCACAAGAGCCATAATGTTGACAACCAATGAAACCACAAGAAGAGTGGGAGCCTTACCGAAAAACGCAAAGATGCCCCATCTCCATATCTTAATAGCCGCTATCACCACACAGATACAACCTACAATACTGAGTAGAAGTGCGATTATTCCCAGACCTGTTTTTTTTGAGACAGGATCGTCATTGCCGCCAATTGGATATTCCGATGGAGACTTCGGGAATGGAGGTGAAGCAATGAACGGCCTTTGGGGTCCCGGCCTACAGGGCGGTTGCGAAGAAGGAGATGCTATAGGTATTGAATGCGGAGGCTGCCTCATTGTCCCCTCGAAATACGAATGCCACTGCAGCACAGTATCCCCTATACGGATATCATCATTGCGATATATGTAATACTCGCTGTGGCATATCCTCTTTCCATTAATCCATGTACCATTACTGGAGAAATCCACAACTTTCATCTCTCCGTTGTCACTCCTGACAAATTTCAGATGCCAACGGGAAACTTTAGGATCCTTTATTACGATATCATTGCCAGGGTCCCTACCGACACTCACTACTTTATTCATGCCGTAATAGGTTTTTCTTTTCTATCTGTAGAATCTTTTAGCGCCTCATCCATCAATTCAGTATTATCAGATTCCGTCAGCTCTCCTGAAGCCTCTGTCAAACAGCCATTTTTCACCTCTGTCAAGCTGTCTGCTTCTATTATTTCCGCAGGGACGACAGTAGAATCTATCTGAGGAAAATCCTGAACTGAAGGCTGTACGGATATTGCCGGAGGAATTCGTTGCTCCGAATCATCAAGTGTAGATTTCGGTAATGGCTGACGGACCATCCCACATATCTCACCTATGTCAATCGAAGCGATATCCTGCGTCGTCCTTAATTGATTTATCGCCTCATCTATCTTGCTTACGACTTCTGAAAGACGCTTATGCTCCGCTTCATCACGCAAGTCATACAAACTATCTTTCATACGGCACCGACGGTCAAGTTCCTTATCCAACTCGTTTAATACCGCCATTACAGCAGCCAAATCTACAGTATCAGCAACATTAAGATCGTCAAGTTTATTATATATATAATCAATTCCAGAAGACTCAGATACATTCATTAAAGAGTCTTTCAAATCGGCAAATACAGAGTATTCATTGCCGCCGAATCTGCTCATAATTCCTGGATAAAAACACCTCAAGACAAATGCAGCCGCAGCTGCAAGTACTACCACTACAAGAACCACAAGGATATTTCTCATCGTCTTCCTGCGTATACGCACATTAATAAAACTTCCTTCTATTGAAGACGATGCCACTGGCCCTTGTGTTATCTCACATAAAACGGCTGTAACATTGTCGTACCAATCTGCTGCCTCCGCCGCAGCCCAAAGCGCCTCGCGACAGGCAACCATGGACTGTCTATTTGCCCGTATTATATCCTCGAGATTACTTCCTGGAATCAAATTACCTTCTCTGTCATACGACTTCCGGTCTCTAAGGACACCACTCAGACCGTCACTGCATAATAAGATGATATCACCTTTGCATACGGATAAAGTAACACTATCCGGCTCGGCTCTTTTCTCAGGATCTCCAAGATTACGTGTAATGATATTGCCATAAGGGTGATCGAATGCCTCAACCTCAGTTATATCTCCATTGTCCACAAGTGACTGTACATAAGAGTGGTCCTTGGATATCTGACATATACCACCCGGCTCCCTGAATAGGTAAGCGCGACTGTCTCCACACCATGTTACAGAGAGATCCTCTCCATAAAGCCAGGCCATAATCAAAGTACTGCCCATGCCCTCGCATGATGAATCCAAAGAAGCATGCTTCTTGACTGCTGCGTCCGCCTTGACAACTATCTTTTCCATATATCGTACCCTGGACTCCGCAGAAACAAGTATATCGGGTGTAAGATTCTTTGGTTCAAATGCTGACTTGACCGTCTCAATGGCTATGGCCGAAGCCACCTCTCCGGCATTCATTCCACCCATACCGTCAGCCACAACCATCAGACATCCCGCATCACTCAGAACGGTCTCCTTATCTGCCGTAAAGCTGCCTTGGACATCATTGGAAAGATCTGAATCCACAAACAAATCGTCTTCATTCCCCCTTTTGGGAGCAGACTCGTTAAATTTACCGGCCGGATCCGTGTAAGCCGCTAACCGGAAAGATATCTTATTATCGTTCATAATGTCCTATTCTACCGGAGTTAAACTTATTTCCTCAAGCACATCCGCTGCGGTCCCACTGTTGTGATCTCCAAGCAGCATCATCGACCATTTATCACCTTTTCCAAAAACAACTCCGCACAATTCGAAATCCACCTTTCCGATAGAATCAAAAGCCGGAGTCAGAAATATTCCGCCCAACACTTCCATTTTTGTATTGACTTTCTTAATACTGAACACATCTTTCTCATCCGCGACTTCGGGTAGTTCAAGCCTATACACTACCAAAGACATATCCATCGTATCCGGGTCCTTAACCAGCCATACAATCCAACCCTCATGGTCTTCCGATTTCCCGACAGTAAAACCATTGCCGAAATATGTAGTGTCAACTGCCTCGCACCAGCGAGAATCAGGCAAGAGCAATACTTGATCAGGCACGAATTGAAGCGTATCCGACCATGACTCAGATCCTGGCCGAAGCAATGATGTACCAGTCAGTACAGGCACATAAGCACTGCCCTTGTACTTATTGTAATTATTGTCATCTTCCCACGGAGACAATACACTTTTCGGCACTATAAAACCATGCTTGGTTCTTACAGCCACCGCAGTGGCACTTCCGAACTCAGGACGATTGTCTATAGTATAACGCTTTCCAGTTGTAGTATCTTCCAACTGATAGCTCTGCCGCATAAGAACGATACCATTCTCCACTGCCCTTCGTATCAATTCCTGATTGTCTGAGGTCAATTTGATTGACTCAAACTGGGCATACACCTGAACTGAGAGACCGCATATAAGCGATAACACCATTAGAACCATCTTTTTCATATCAATACAATGTTTTAATTTATTACTGATATCGGAACAACAAAACCTGTCGTGCGTCCGGCTCCGGCTGACACAATACCTACTACTGTTAGGTCACCATTTTTATCAGTATAAAACACAGGACCGCCAGAATTACCCTGTTCATAATTAGTATCCGTTATAAGGATGTAGCCGTCTTGAAGTCCCTCCTTCGCGACAGTTCCACTTCCATAGATAGGATTTATATCATTAACATCATTAGCTCCAAGTCCTAACGGAAAACCAAGAACAGTCAATACTGTTCCTCGTTCCAGATTACGGCTCTTGCCCAAATCATACTTCAATCCAGAGACAGCGGATGTCCGCATATAAGCAAAATCCGTCTCATCAAGAGGTGCCTCCACCAGCTGTTTGCCGTCCTCCAATATATATGAAACATCATGCGAACGGTCACAGTAAAAATCCTCACTCGTAAATTGCAGCCGACTGCCGGAAGACGAAACTGCCATAAAATGAGCCACGACTTTGCCCCCATTGTTTGCGATTACATTCAGCATTGCCAATCGTTCATCATTTCCAAAATAAGACCAGCCTTCCACTACATGCCGGGCTGTCACAAAACGACCGTCTGCTAATAAAAATCCAGTACCGCTCCATGCAGGCAAATTCCCATCTGAGACCTTCGACCCATCCGGCCATGTAGCATCAATTCCAACCAGCTCAATATAATACACATAAGGGATACATGCCTCTATCGCCGCATTATTTATACCTGATACATTAACAGCCATATCTCTGATTTCCTCCAACCTCTGCTGCATATCTGCGACTTCATCAGATTTCGCTTTAAGTTCCTCTGCCACCTTTTCATAATTCTCAGAGAGATTCTGCATTGTCTCCTGGGAATCCTTCTTGTACTGATCATACTCTGCTCTAACATCGGCAAGCTTCATATCCAGTTCCTTGTTCTTTGAGATTGATTCATAAAGGAAATACCCACCTACACACAACGCGGCCACAAACACTGCGGAAATACTCCATAAGGCTGTCTTATATGGCCGGAGTGCCTGCTTACGGAACAAATTGAGACGGGCTGTAAGATTAATGCTGCTTACAAGTCCCTTTTTACCCTCCGGGATTATGAAACCAAGTTTAGGTCCATTGGTAGACAACTGTATCTCGTCTCCATTCTGAAGATACCACTCAGTATGCACCTTATGACCGTTTAAATAAGTTGAATTGGTCTGCGAAAGCTGCACCAGTTTCCAGTTGTCTCCGTCCTTGACGATTGCTGCATGCTTGCGGCTTACGGTAGAAAAAGACTCGTCAAAACGTACCTGACAAGATGGATCACGGCCGATGGTTATCTGGTCTACTATAATCTGCTGAGACTCTCCTGCCTGATAGTACTTACTCGACACTTTATGTACAAGCGTATAGAAGCGCCTGCCACCGCTTGCGAAGACAGACTTCATACCGGCTCCCACCGAACCGGACAATGACTGTTTGAATGGTTGTGTTGACTGTGCCATATTATATGTTTTTAATTTTTAGTATATGTGAAATATTCCCAATCCGATTCTGTCATATACTCATCGAGATCATCCCAAAGGATGACATAGAATTTAAGTGAGTGTTGTCCACTCGCCATATGCAGTTCAGAATAAGGCATAAAAATACTGAAATCCTTCCACTCGGAGCTGTCATAGGAAGGCGTAAAATCCTCGCCTACGCTTACTTTCCCACTTGTAGTCCTATATGATTGATTGTAATCTGTCAAAGCTGTCTCACTATCTCCCCCATAATAAAAATACGCAATTGCTCTTCCCGTATTTCCTTTCATACCATATATCGACATATGAAGATGTATCATCATTCCCTTCTCTCCACCATAATAATAATTATGATCCACCCATATATCCTCTATTTCTGCTGTAGGTCCATTACCGTCCTGAGATACATCAACGCGTACCTCCTTAGCTCCAGTCCTTACCTTAAACCAGTCAGTGCGTGAAGATCGGGCACTATTTGATGCACAATATATAGTAAACGCTGTCGCTGTCTTATTTGTGACATTACACCAATTCGGAAGAAGAGTGACCTCATAAGAGTCTCCATCCGTCCTAACTGAGAAAGAGCGGTATCCTCCTTCTTCATCAAATGACACCGACATAGATGTCATGTTATCCACATAAAGATATGAGGCTGCTGAAGTCCCCTTCTGCGTCACATCCACTCTCACTTGCTTGTCTCCTGATTCTACACGGAACCAGTCGCTGCGGGAAGATCCGGTATTATTTGCTGCATATTTGATAGTAAATGACGATGATGTCCTACTTGTCACACTGCACCAGCTCGGAAGCAATGTCACACTATAAGGTTTCCCCTCCGAACTGACAGAAAATGTCCTATAGCCCTCATTCTTGGGCACTTGAATGGAAAGGGCATATTCTCCGTCTACTAAAAGGCGTGATGGTCCGGTCGAACCTTTCAATGTAAAATTCTTAGCACACAACTTATTGCCGTTATACCATATTTCATAACGATAAGTTCCCGGAGCATAAGTGCCACCTCCACTATTACCCCATCCTGTCAACTGCTCATTGTGATACCCTGAAAATACACTCATTGTATGACTGTATGTATAACCAGAGGGAGATGAACTTCCCGATGACAAGCTGCCATCAGGCTCAAAAATCTTTATATTTAATGTCACATTCTGTGTCGTACCCGACAATCCTTTATAAGAAAGTTTCGGAGAAATATATCTAACCTCTGAGGCATCTCCAAAAGGTAAAACTTCATAGTTCTCATCAGTATTTAAAATCTCAACACTTTGAATATCCA
Organism: Candidatus Coprenecus pullistercoris; assembly: GCA_019116965.1. Classification (GTDB taxonomy): domain Bacteria; phylum Bacteroidota; class Bacteroidia; order Bacteroidales; family UBA932; genus Coprenecus; species Coprenecus pullistercoris. The sequence continues at coordinate 8,722 of DXAT01000053.1, read as the reverse complement.
TATAAGCTTTCCGTTTCATCTCCGCCGCTGCGGCCGCTGCAGCCGCAGCCTCCTCTTTTTCCCGGATTTTGGTCCTGCACTTGGATATCCAAGTGTCAAGATCATCGGATGAAGGTTTATCAGGGCATAATTTAGCGGCGTTGAAACAATCAATCGCTATATTATAATCCCCGTCATTGTAACAGGAAATGCCCTGCTGACGTGTAGAATGATAACAGCTCTGAGCCGTGGCCACAAAAGAGCACATCAAGGTTGCGGCAAGAAATACCAACCTGCGAATAAATCTCCTGCTCATATTACCGAAGTGTTAAAGTTTCCGATATTAATCTTGTATCACCGCACCATACCTCAGCCTTCACCTCGTCAGTTGATGAATATGCCTGTGAATCGTTGTGTCCCCATCCGGGAAACAATATATACCAGTCACTCGCCTCAGGATCTATCGTTGACGAATGAACATAAGTGAAACCGGATTCATTACCCTTAGACAATATCCCATCCTTAAATATTTTGACTTTAAAATCCACATTATGACTTTTATTGGCATCAAGGGGTTCATATTTAAGTCTAAGTTTCAAGTACCTCAGTCCTTCTCTTGCCACTGGAGATCCGAAATCACCGTCATTTCCGGCAAACTCCAGTTCTATAGGCCTGATAAATCCATACCTGCCGGCAATGCTTTCAAAAGCATCTCTCATCTCTTTCGTTTCATACAAGGCGATAGCCGTTTTATAAAACGAAAGAGCATTGAATGTATTGCCTATCATATTCTGTGCTGCCGCTGCCGCTGCCCAACTCTCGGCGATAGGCTTTGCTTTCTGCCTGAACGACTCTATAAGAGAAGTATACTGATTATAGCTGTCATTAACCTCACTATACCTGTCCTCCATGTCTGAAATATTATCGAGTACAGCCCTGGCATCCACCAACGGCTCCGGATCCGATTGAGAGCCACGCTCGATAAGTGTCTGACATCTATTCACGGCCAGTTCATAAAGATACAGTGACCGCCGTGCATCACGTGTAAGTTTCCCCGGTGTCAACCAGACAGCAGCCAACAGTCCCACTGTCACTACTGCTGACAATGTGAAATCTATTACAGCATTACTTCCGCTGCCTCTAACTTTCCATGCACTTACACTGTCTTTCTTAATCTGCAAGACTAAAAACAATATCAGTATACTCAATAAGGGGACTATACACACATCGAATGTTTCTCCGGACATCAAGGCTGCTGCAACGAATACACCACCCGTTCCAAGGCATATCCAGAACCCAATCTGCCTCTTACGCCACAAATGCCATAAGCCGAATAAAGCTACAATGCAACAGGAAATAAACACTCTTGCAACTGCAGGGCCATTCCATTCCCAAATTTCCCAATAAAACAGCATTGCTGATACTGTCAACCAACCGGCCATCATCAGCCATATCCACATAACTACGAACCAGTTCCTTTTTCTTGCAACCTCTGATGTTGAAGTATCAGTCTTGCATTTCCCAGCCTTATCTGTTCCTTTTTTATGATTTTTCACATGCGGGCCCCATGGATTCACAGGATTCTCTCCACGGACCTTGGCTGCAGCATATTCCCCTATTTGCGCAGCAGTTGGACGATCCCATGTCTCTTTCGCCATACATGCACGGACAATATATGCAGCATCCGGATCAACACCGTCCATAACCGGCAAAGCCGCTCCATTGAGCTGCATAACCCCACCCTGGCCCATAAACGGAAGCTCTCCGGTAAGCAACTCGTAAAGCGAAGCGCCAAAAGCCCATATGTCAGTAGCTTTCACTGCCTCAGGACGACTGGAGAACATCTCTGGCCCCATATACGGCAGCGAACCTCCTGAAGAAGACGCACTCACATCCCGTGTCGAATTACGCCTAAGAGTGCTACGGATTTTAGTGCTGATTCCAAAATCAGATATCAGGAACTTCCCCTCAGTATTCATAAGTATGTTATCCGGCTTGATGTCGCGATGGACAACATTGTGTTCATGCAGATATGCAAGGCCAGTGGACACATCATGTATGAAACGCCACATATATTCCTGCCCCATATTACCGATGAAAGCCTCTGCCGACGACGGACAGAACGGCATCACTAAATACGGATGTCCCTGACAGACATCAAAATATGTAGCATGCAAAAGGTTAGGGTGATTCAACTCGTAAGTGTACTTGAATTCAGATTTGAAATCTTCCACACCGCGGCTGTCCAAAGCTATATAAATCTTAACAGCCACTTCCATACCGAGCTGCTCGTCCTTCGCGAGCCACACCTCGCCGAACGATCCCCTCCCTCGTTTTTCCAAAAGCCGGTATCTTCCTGCGAACAACTGATTTGAATATATTTCCATATTAATGTTAAGTTTGATTAATACCCTTCTACTCTTAATTTAACATCCCCTATTGAGATTATATCACCTGGTTTTATAGGTATACCCCATGTATCAACCTCAGTAGAATTGACATAAGTACCATTCAGTGATACTTTCCACTCACTTCCATAAGAATCCTGAACCCATTGGCCGTCACGGATAATCCATTGTCCCGAATCATAATCCAGTTCCAATGTACAATGTCTTCTCGACACATATGAGCTCATTGTCTCCTTAACCGGCAAATCATTAAAGACTCCTTCTGCCTCACGCCCTATAGTCAGAACCCGGCTCCGCACGCACAATTCATCCAAGCGGTATTCCTTGCCATATTCCTCGCCTTGCATCACACGCAGCAACATTCCATTCCTGATAGACATGAACGAACGAGATATCTCTGGTTGACTGTTGGCTCCACACGAAGGCAACCTGCGCAGAATATCATCAGCAGATTGAGTCCGCTGTCTGAAATCAGGATGCAGACATCCTTCTATAATATCAGACCAAATACCTGAGCGGTCTGCCGATTTCAGCGCTTGACGGTCCCAATTACCTTTCTTTCCATTCTCAAGATAGGTATGTAAAGTTGCCTCGGAAATCTCTCCAAAAGGAAGTACGCCGACAAGCATCTCGTACATCATCACACCAAAAGAGAAAAGATCCGTAGTGGGCAACACGGTTGCCTGACCTCCTCGTGGAGGATTTACTTGCTCCGGAGGCATATACGGATATGTTCCGAAAATCTGTGTGGGCCTCCCTCTCCAGCCTCTTTCTGTCATCCTTTTGTTCTGATCTCCAGAAATGCCGAAGTCCGTCAGGACAGCCGTATAATCAGATCGTAGAAGTACATTCTCAGGCTTCAAGTCACGATGTACCTTACCATGCGCATGGAGATCCCGCAGACCTGACAGCACTTGCCTTCCTGTCCTCACATAGTCAACTTTATGAGAAGCCGCATAATTTCGTAAATCTCCATTTGGACAGAATTCCATCAATATATAAGGATTGCCCATCACTTCGCCGTAAGAATAAGAATGAGCAAGATAATTGCTGTCTATCTGCCCTGTCTCAAACTCCATGGTAAACCGGGCTTTCAAGCCTTTACATACATCCGGCGGCACCGTCCACAGCTTCAACAGCTTCAAGGCATATATATTTCCTTCATGTCCGGAGACTCTATATACAGTGCCGAAAGTCCCTTCCCCAAGGGCTTTCTCTACCGTATAACAACCGTCTATCCGGTCTCCGCGGTGAAACTCACATCGTTCAGCTACGATTGATTCCATACAGCATCAGCCTTTGAATACGAAACGTCTGTTTCCAAGTATAATTATATCCCCGTCCTCTATCTTTGACTTTCGTCCGGCATGCACATATGTTGTCTGCTGAGCACTTCTATCTACTATCCACCATGCTCCGTTATCATATATTATCTCGGCCTGGGTCTTAGAAGTTATGGTATTGTTATTTGGATCCGTGTTGGCTCTGCTCAATACAATGCTGTCTCCTGAATATTTAATCGGTTGATATTCCTCGACATTCTCACCTTCCCAGGGGATGGGAGTAAGTGTGCAGAACGATGCGTTTTGAGGTTTTGCCCACGGATTAACTGTTCCCCCCTTGTTTTGGGCACTCCCCGCACCTGAATACGGTGCCTCCTGCGGCTTATGTCCAGCCCCGGAAATATTGTGTCCACACCTTGGACAAGTCGTCATCATCCGTCCTACTGGATAGCCGCACTTAGGACACGAACCTGTTGTCGGCCGTTTCTCAATAGGCTTGGATCCAAAAACTTCCTCCTCGCGCACAGTCGCCCTCAACGGCTGATTGCTTCCTGATGACGACGAACCATAATGTCCCCCTTGCCCAGAGGGTCCTGCATTTCCTTGAAGTTGAGCATTGCATTTAGTACATCTGGAAGTTCCGGCTGGATTTTCCCAGCCACAATTACTACATCTCATATTTACTGCTATTTAATATTATTTTATGTTTTTGGTAATTTTTCACTATGTTTGCGGTTGAGAGTGAGCAGGGAGCATAGTCCCTGTGGGCAATACTTGGGCGAGAATGTGGTAATTTTCCAGTAAACAAGTACACACGCGACTCTGCATTCGTTACTCGACAGTTACGGGTGTGGAACTTCGTATGTGTTTGTTTACGGGTTTTACCACGACCTTCGCTCAGACATTGCCGGTTCCACACCCTTTTCTTCTAATGAATGTAATCACAATTTAAACATATGTCCATAGCGGCCCCTCTCTATGGATTTTAAACATAAAGAAAGTGCGGAGCGGACAGACCGCCCTATAAGAGAGGATATTAGAAGTTTTTCACAGCACAATGGCACTATCAGTGCCGTATTCCATCCTTGTTTACTGAAAACTACCACATTCTCGCTCAAGGACTTCAGCCTGACACTTTCATCAAACTTTCACTATCTTACCGATAGCCTTGCAAATTTATATAATTTTTTTGCAAAAAACAACATTGAGTATCATTTGACTTTATCCGGTTTAATCTGTATTGCATCACTCTAACTCAAGATTAAATAACAGCCGGCAGAGACATCGCAAAAACATAAACAACTGTGCAATCCGGACGCCTATTACTATTTACAGATGCATATCTCACTCTACTTCCATTGCAATCTGTTTTCCAAGAATGCGAACATCTTGCTAAATTTTAAACATTTACCGCAATATCAGCAAAACAGATACTGCCCATATCCGCTGCTTTTCACAGAAATCCCCCGGTATCTGTTTTTGAGCACAGCTCACATTCTTCTATATCACAACCACTTAAGCAAAACAGCGGACAACAGATTGCACATGGCTGAGTAAAAATTTTACCCGATTGGTTATCCGCATTTTCTTAACACAAAACATCTTCATATCTTTGTATCCATCATATTAAAGAAAGATTTGAGGCGGGAGATTATGGAAAATATCCGAATATATCATCTGTGCGTATCCTGCAAGGAAGGGCTGATGTTCAGAAGCCGTCAGGACTACATCCGTTTTATCAACAACATGGCACTGCTGGCGTACAAATACAAGGTGCGCATCCTGGCTTTCGCCGTAATGTCCAACCACTACCACATCTGCATCATGACAGATGACTTCAGAAAGTTTTTCAGAGGGCTAAAAGTCAGTTATTCAAACTACTACCGTCACAAGTACAAAGCCGGCCTGCCAAAGACATCGGACTTCAGCCAGGAAGCCGCCGGTAATCTGCATATCGTCACGATGTTAGCCTATGTTCTGCGCAACCCGGTACATCATGGTCTTGTCGGACATCCGTTCGCATATCCGTATTCATCCGCCGGATGCTACTTCAGTTACAACGGGGCATTGTACAGCATCGGGCATGCGCCTGTAATAAAGCGCATCTCCACAGTCGCACCCGACGAGTTCAACAGTGACCGGGAAGGAATGATCGACCCTATGACTTTCGTAGACTACAGAATGATGGAGACGCTATTCACATCATCCGGCAGATTCATGTACTTTATGTCCAGATACTCCGGGCCCAAATGGGAACGGGAACAGAAGGAAGAGAACGCATCCGTAAAACCCATAAACATCCAGACTATTGAAGGCAAGGACATTGACTCCAAGGATTGCATACAGCATGAGAAAGGCCATGGCAAACTGCTGATTCCAGATCAGTTGTTGTGCGAATGGATCGACGGGAAAGCGGTTCCGCACCACGGCCGCACAAGTTTCACTCAACTGGACTTGAAACAGAAAATGGGAATAATTAAAAAACTCCGCTCACGATGGAAAATCTCTGAAGAACAGGCCGGAAGATGCCTGTATTGTCGGCCAGATACCCGAAAGGCACATTAAGCAGTACTACATTCAGTACGGAAAAGGGCATCCGATTACCAGCTGCAAGTTCTGCACGGAAACATCATGGTGCATCGTAAAAGGAGAGATATTTTCTGTATTTTCGCAGTAGAATCAGATACGCCGGTCATGAGAACTGAATACATCGTAGGCATCGGAGAGATCCTTTGGGATATGCTGCCGGAAGGGCGCAGACTCGGAGGAGCCCCGGCTAACTTCGCATATCATGCATCGCAATTCGGCATGAAATCAATGATAGTCAGCGCAGTGGGAAAAGATGAGGCAGGAGATGCCGCATTGATGGAGTTGAATGCCTCGGGTAAAAATACCGGCGGATTCGGGACAATGATCAGCCGCGTGGACTTTCCCACCGGCACCGTCAGCATCAACCTTGATTCCGCCGGCGTACCGCAGTACGACATCCACATGCCGGCAGCCTGGGACAACATTCCATTTACTCCTGAGCTTAAGGAACTTGCATCCAAGACACGCGCCGTATGCTTCGGTACGCTCGCCCGCCGCAGTCCTGTTTCCCACCGCACTATTTCGGATTTCGTGGAGGCCGTACCGCGTGGAGAAGGACAATGGCGCATCCTTGACATCAACCTCAGGCAGCATTTCTACACCAGGGACATCATCCTTCACGCATTGGGACAATGCAATATTCTAAAAATTAACGATGAAGAACTTGCTATAATCTCTGAAATGCTTCCTGTCCCGGGAACAGACATGTGGGAACAATGCCGGCAGCTTCTCCGGCAATTCGACCTGAAGTTCCTGATTCTCACCTGCGGCACACACGGCAGCTACATATTTTACTCCGACTCTGAAAATCCTTCGTTTATTGAAACCCCGCATGTGACTGTCGCAGACACAGTCGGCGCAGGAGACTCATTCACAGCCGCTTTCATCGCAGCACTGATTAAGGGGCATACACCTCTCGAAGCCCATCGACTGGCCGTAGATGTCTCCGCTTTTGTCTGCACCTGCAACGGTGCCATGCCAGTCCTGCCCGACACCCTCCGCAGACTCTGATTCTTAATTCCCAATACCCGCGCTGAATACATCTGTCAGCAAGGCTTGAGGCTTGTATCTGTTAAGTCTGATTTTACATAAACAGCTACTATTTAAAGACTTATAGCAGTCCTTCGATTACAGATACCCGGGTAAAATGGCCCTTCCACACTCAAAATACCCCATATCTGTTTTAGCCACAATCACACAACTATCTATCATACAACGCATTATCTAAATCAATATGTTACAGATAGCGAAGGTGAGGACATCGGAGGGGAGGATGCCGGGGGAGACGAGACCGAAGTGGAAGAGGCCGAAGGAGAGGATGTCGGAGGGATGGTACCGGAGGAAGTGCTGGGGAAAAGGGTGGAGTGGAGCGCTCGCTCAGGAGGGTAGAATAAAAACAGCCGCCCCCGATAGGAAAGCGGCTGCAATATTGCTGTGAATCGATGATTACTCAGCTGCGCCCTCGCGGTTGCCGCCACGGGGACGACGGTCACGGCGACGTCCGCCACGGCCACCGCCACGACGGTCATCACGACGCTCACCTGCTCCTGATGCGGGTTTTGCAGATACACCCGCGTTGGGAGAAAGATCGCGTTTTCCATAGACCTCACCAAGGCAGATCCATACCTTGATACCTAAAACGCCCACCTTGGTATGAGCCTCGGCAAGAGCATAGTCGATATCGGCACGGAAAGTATGCAGAGGTGTACGGCCCTCCTTGTAGAGTTCCTTACGGGCCATTTCAGCACCGCCGAGACGGCCGCTGACGAGCACCTTGATACCCTCTGCGCCCATACGCATGGTGCTGGCAACTGCCATCTTGATGGCACGGCGGTACGATACACGTCCTTCCACCTGACGGGCTATGTTGTTGGCCACGATATTGGCATCGAGCTCAGGTCTCTTCACCTCAAAGATGTTGATCTGCACTTCCTTGTTGGTAATCTTGCGGAGCTCCTCCTTCAGCTTGTCCACCTCCTGGCCGCCCTTGCCGATGATGGCACCGGGACGGGATGTGTGGATGGTCACTGTGATGAGCTTGAGAGTCCTTTCGATTACTATCTTGGAAAGGTTGACTTTGGAGATACGGGCGTACAGGTACTCACGTATCTTGGAGTCTTCGAGCAGCTTGGCTGCATAGTCATCCCCGCCGTACCAATTGGAGTCCCAGCCGCGGATGATTCCTATTCTGTTGCTGATAGGGTTGATTTTCTGTCCCATTTATTTTTCCTCCTGATTAGCGGGTTCATTATTCACTTCTTTCTCTGCCTTTGCAGGCTTTACTCCTACGATGATGGTCACATGGTTGGAGCGTTTGCGGATACGTCCGGCGCGGCCCTGGGGGGCTGTGCGGATACGCTTGAGGGTAGTACCCTGGCCGACCATGATGGTCTGCACGATGACGTTACCGTCCTCGAGCTCTTTACGGGCACCTTCGTTCTTGGCTTCCCAGTTGGCGATAGC